>JANYGV010000101.1 GCA_025359285.1 Burkholderiales bacterium | reverse complement strand
GCCCGATGATGGAAATATCCCATGATTCGACTCTCTGGTAATCCCGCTATCCTGAGGCGTTATTGCCTGTAGGACCGGAGACTTTGCGTCGTCGCTTTTCAGCGAGTTTGCCGTGTTTCAGAATTCGTTTTACTGCGCGTGATTCAAATGACAAATCACAATATGTGAATGAGTTGCCACTACATACAATTAAAGCCCCCAGCTCTCAAACTGTAAAGGCTCGTCTGTGAACTAATGCACAATTACCTTTTGCTATTGATTACAAATGAATTTAAATGACCAACCTGTCAGGAAACGGTTTGCCAATTGGTTGTAGATATTGGGGAATCTCTTAAATTTGGCTTAAACGAGATTAAATGCGATTAAGCGAGGTGCAACAAGGCTTCCGCAAGGCTTCCACGAGGCTTCCACAAGGCGCACAAGTGCAGCGGTATAATCCGAGCGGGCAGTGCGGTGAAATCGCGTGCAAAATCCCGACCTCTATTTAATCTCCCTCTATTAACTTCTCATTAGGTTATTCATGTCCGTTCTTGTTTGCGGTTCCATCGCGTATGACACCATCATGGTTTTTCACGGTCAGTTCAAGGATCACATCCTGCCGGATCAGATTCATATTTTGAACGTGGCTTTTCTGGTGCCCGATATGCGTCGCGAGTTTGGCGGCACGGCGGGCAATATTGGCTACAACATGAAGCTGCTCGGCGAAGAGCCGGTATTGATGGCAACGGTAGGCGATGATTTTGGCCCCTATCAAGCGAGGCTAGATGCCTTAGGCATAGCACGTACTCACATCAAGCAAATTGCTGGCGCGTTTGTGCCGCAAGCGTTTATCACCACCGACCTCAATTCAAACCAAATCACCGCGTTTCACCCCGGTGCGATGTCGTCGTCATATATCAACAAGGTGGGCGACGCCAAAGGTGTGAAATTGGGCATTCTGGCGCCGGATTCGCGCGATGGCATGATGCAGCATGCGGAACAATTCCATGATCTGAAAATTCCGTTTATTTTCGATCCCGGCCAGGCGATGCCGATGTTTAACGGCGATGAGCTGCGTCATTTCGTGGAACTTGCGGACTACGTGGCAGTCAATGATTATGAAGCACGGGTATTGGAAGAATTGACCGGCGAATCGATCGGAACCTTGGCCAAACGCGTGAAAGCGTTTTTTGTCACCAAAGGCGCCGAAGGCTCTGTGATCCACGCCGACGGTCAACAGATTTTTATTCCGAGCGTTAAGGAGAACAGGCGCGTTGATCCGACCGGGTGCGGCGACGCCTATCGAGCGGGGCTGTTGTACGGTATTCAACGTGGTTGGGCGTGGGAAAAAACCGGGCGCTTGGCGAATACGATCGGTAGTCTGAAAATTGAACACCGAGGTCCCCAAGGCCATCAACCCACCCGTGATGACATTGCGACAAGGTATGAGCAGGCATTTAATGAGGCACTTTGGTAGGCAGGATAGGTTAACTTTTGAGTGAAAGTATTGAGGAGAACAGCATGATCAAGAGAATTTTGGTGTTGAGTGCAGTTGCGGCGAGTTTGATGATGGCAGGCTGCGCAGGTCCCGGTGTGGGCGGCGGTAACTACACGCGTGCGCAAACACGTGGCGAGCAATCAGTGCGTTTGGGCACAGTTGAAAGTATCAGAGATGTGATTATTGATGCCAATAACACCGGCACGGGCACGTTGGCGGGTGCCGCCATTGGCGGTATCGCGGGTTCCACGGTGGGTGGCGGTTATCGCGCCAATGCGGCGGGTGCCATTGCCGGTGCGGTAGTCGGTGGCCTGATCGGTAATTCCGTTGAGAAAAACAACAATGACCGCCAAGGTATTGAAGTTACCGTCCGGCTCGAAGGCGGCAAAATTATCGCCGTCACGCAAGGTAAAGACGAAGATTTTCGAGTCGGTGACCGCGTTAAAATTCTGTCAGGTCAAGGTGCCACACGGGTATCGCGGCTTTAAATTGTCAGTAGTCTAGTTTCAATAAAAGGCGTCTTCGGACGCCTTTTTGTTTTTGGCAGACCCACAGACCCATTCCCGCATCGTATTCTCGCTCGCTTAGGGTCTGCTTAAGCTGCGTTGATTTTCTGAGAATTGTGCGCTGTACTGCGTTTTATTTACCGCGCTTTAATGACACCGAAACAAACCTGAAACAACACTGAAACACGTTAGACTCTCGCCCATGCGTCCGCCCGAACCCGTCCTTACCGCAACCGGCACAGCGCCTAAATTGCGCATTCCCGATACCCGACAATTTATTCGCGTCATCCGCTGGACACGCTTATTTATTCATGTCGGTTGGGCGTTGGCGCTCGCGGCAGCGGTGTTTCCGCGCGTCTCGATCGCCACCCGTGCTCGCATTACGCAGCGCTGGTCGGCCAAGCTTTTGCGTATTCTCAATATTGTTTTGTCGGTTCACGGCGCAAGGCCTGCCGAGGGCGCGCGTAATTTAATCGTCGCTGCAAACCACGTTTCGTGGCTCGATATATTCGTCATCAATTCCGCGCAACCGGCGCTCTTTGTGGCCAAATCTGAAATCCGCGATTGGCCAGTGACGGGCTGGCTGTGCGAGCGATCTGGCACTATTTTTGTACGCCGCGCCAAGCGCAGCGACACCGGTCGTATCAATATCGAAATGCGTGACACCCTTGCCACCGGCGCAACCGTCGGCCTGTTTCCGGAAGGCACCACCACCGCGGGCGACCGATTATTAAAATTTCATTCCTCGTTGTTCGAGCCCGCCGTCGTGAATGCGGCCACCGTCGCGCCGGTGGCGGTTCGTTATTTCACTAGCGAAGGTGAGCCCACTGATGCCGCGGCCTACTACGGCGACATCGGATTTTCAGATTCCATTCGCCAAATCATCGGCCAAAAATCCATGATTGCTGACATCACCTTTGCCCCCACCATTCACGCCGGCGGGATTACCCGGCGTGTGCTGGCGCAAAAAAGTGAAGCCGCGATTGCCGCGATTCTCGACGTGCCGCTGCCGGATCAGCACCAGCGGTTTGGGGCGGGCGACGAGTAAACCCACGTGACGCGCAGTGCGCGCCGGTTAGCTCAGCGCATCGTTAATGGCTGCCGTCTGCCTGAATCCGGTGTAACACTCGCCCCGTGACGCGGTTGGCATCATCAATCATCACCGATAAGTCCACCAGATAGCCCCACGTATCCTGATAGCGATAATCCCAGGCGGTGGCGCGCAGATTGTCGAACCGCACCCGTGCAAACGGTGGGCCAATCGCGGCCAGCACCTCGTCGGCGGTCGAGCCTGCGGTCAAGGTTTGAATCTGATCATCTGTTAATACGTTGCGCACCCGCGTCACGACGCCTTCTCGATTAATACTCACCGCGACGGTGGTGGTGCCGAGCGGGCCGGATGGATAAAACCAGTTCACGCCCTCATCGGTTTGAATAATCAGCGCAGGTGCGCCAAGCTTGTCGCGCACATCCGGCACCAGCATGCCCGGCTGCGGCATCGCCGCGCAGCCACTGAGCAAGCCCAGCAGCACGCCAACGATAGAAAAAGTACAAAGCAGACGAAATTTATGGGAAAGCGAAATCATGTTTGGAGCCCTTCCTGATGAAAGCAACAGCTGTTGAGAGTGCGGACACTGGCGTCGGAAAACTGGACACTTACGGCGATGAGCTTTAATCGCCGCACGTCTCAAATACGATTATTTAATACAATACAACAAGTTAGATTGTTGGCACAACGCTTGCTAACGTAGTTGGAAAACAAAGTACATAGACGACCGACTTCAATGAAAGTTAGCGCTTAAATTGCCATGGCGATTGAGCAGGTCGTAAAAATATTAAACCTAAAAGCACCGCGCACACTCACCCCAGTATTTAACGGAGATGGCAGATATGGCGACACCCATGAAATCAATGAAAAATCAGCAATCGGGCTTCACGCTGGTTGAAATTGCAATTGTCCTAGTCATTATCGGCCTCTTGCTCGGCGGTATTCTGAAAGGCCAGGAGCTGATCAATAGCGCAAAAGTAAAGAATTTGGCACAGGATTTTAAGACCGTGCCGCTTTATATTTACGGCTATCAGGATCGATTTAAAGCGCTGCCGGGCGATGATAAGAATGCCGTTACAAACCTCGCCACCACGCCAGCCAATGCCGCAGTTGCGAATGGTGCTGGCGACGGTGTTATTGCCGGTGCGTGGAATTCCGTCACTGCCACGGATGAGTCGGTGCAATTTTGGCTCGCCGTGCGAATGGCAAATTTTGCACCTGGTTCAACGGACTTTGGAACTGGCTTAGCCGCATCGCTGCCAAAGAACGTTGACGGTGGACGCATTGGTATTACCAGCAATACCACCACTAGCGCACCGGTGGCCAACATGACGGGAACCTACGCGTTTTGCTCAGGCGGATTGCTTGGTAAATACGCCAAACAGCTCGACACCACGCTTGACGACGGCAATACTGCGACAGGGTCTGTTCGAGTCATCGATAATCCGCCGGTTCCTCAGACAGCATCTGCCACTGCAAAAGCCAATATCGATGTTCAAGATGCACAGTCGTACACAGTTTGTATGACATTCTAAAAGCTCCGTTACGTCGTTAAAGAAAGCCCGCGTCAGCGGGCTTTTTTACGTTTTTAAAATATAAAACCCCAGCACTAGCGCGCCGTTCCAAGCAAAATTGCTCTAAACACCGCTCTCTACTTGCTTGTAGGTCAGGTTGCGCAACTACCTGATATCGCTCTTCGCATATCGAGATTGTCAGTTAGCTGCGCAACCTGAGCCACAAAATCTGGGCATGACGGCGTAGTTCAGCGATGAAGGACAAAATCAAAACATCTACCCCTGCAACAGCCGCATCTCCGCTTTCGCCAGCGCTTCTGGCGTGCCGGCCAATATCAGCACATCTGCAGCTTCAATCCGCATATCCAGAGACGGGCTGGCATCGCGCACGCCGCGTCGCCGCAGCGCAGTCACTTCCACGCCCACCTCGTCCAGTTTGACCGCCCCCAGGCTCTTGCCGACCGCCGCCGCACCGCTGTCGATCATCACCGACTGCAAGCGCGGCTGCAATGCATCGAGCGCGCTGTCGTCCTCGTCGGTCGCGCCGGTAAAAAATCCGCGCATCAGCTGATAGCGCTCACCGCGCACCGTGCGCAGCCGCGACAGCACTTTATTTAGCGGCACGCCCATCAGCAGCATGGTTTGCGTGGCCAGCATCAGCGAGCCTTCTACCACCTCGGCGACAATCTCGGCAGCACCGGCGGCTTTGAGTTTTTCCACATCGGTGTCGTCAAAGGTGCGCACGATCACCGGCACGTCCGGCCGCAGTTCGCGCGCATGGGCCAAGATAGTCATCGCGGCATGCGTATCGGCAAAGCTCACCACCACGGCGGCTGCACGCGCGAGGCCTGCGGCGGTCAATACTTCCTTGCGTGCGGCGTCGCCAAACATCACTGAATCGCCCGCTGCCGCAGCTTGTTTCACTCGCATCGGATCGCCATCGAGCGCGATGATGGAAATTTTTTCCTGTTCCAAAAATTGCGCTAGGCTTTGCCCCGAGCGTCCGTAGCCGCAGATGATGACGTGGCCGCGCTGCGCCATGGCGCGAATCGCCAGCTGTTGTAACTGCACCGCGCGCATTTCCCATTCGTTTGAGACCAGCCGCATAACGATTTTTTCGCTCTTGGCGAGCAGCAAAGGCGAGGCCAGCATCGACATCAGCATCGCCGCCAGCACCACCTGCAGCGCACCTTCTGGCACCGCGTTGGTCTTGCCCGCCAGCGATAGCAGCACAAAGCCGAATTCCCCCGCCGGCGCCAACGCCAGCGCGCAGCGCAGCGCCACCCCGCGTTCGTTTTTGAACACCAGCGCCAGCCCGGTGATGATCACGAATTTAAGTAATAGCAGCGCGATCAGCACCAGCAATACAATCGGCAGACGTTTGCCGACTTCATCAAAATTAAGCAGCATGCCGATCGTGACAAAAAACAGGCCCAACAATACATCGCGAAACGGCTTGATGTAATCCTCGACCTGATAGCGATATTCAGTTTCCGAAATCAGCATACCCGCCAAAAACGCGCCCAGCGCCAGCGATAGCCCCGCTAGCTCGGTGGCCAGCGACAGCCCCAACGTCACCAGCAGCACCGCCAACACAAAAATTTCCGACGATTTCTGCGCTGCAATGACCCCGAATAAGGGCCGCATAATGCGTTGGCCAACCAGCAAAATCACGGTCAATGCGACCGCCGCTTTGAACAGCGCCACGCCGATTTCGACCGCAATTTGTTCGCCTGATAGCGCTAGTGCTGGCACCAACACCAATAGCGGAATCACAGCCAAATCCTGAAACAACAACACGCCCATGATTTGTTTGCCGTGCGGCGAATGCAGCTGGGTTTGTTCGGCCAGCGCCTTGGCAATAATCGCGGTCGAGGACATCGCAATCACGCCGCCCAAAATTACCCCGGTTTGCCACGCCTGGCCCGCCATCAACGCCACGCCGATCACCACCAGCATCGTGACCAGCACCTGGGTGCTGCCAAAACCGAGCACGATGTGGCGCATCGATACCAGCTGCGGCAGCGAGAATTCGAGGCCGATAGAAAACATCAAAAACACCACGCCAAATTCGCCCAGATAGCGCGTGCCTTCGGTATTCGGAATGATGCCCAACGCATGCGGGCCGATGATCGCGCCGACCATGAGATAGCCCAAAATCGGCGGCATGCCGACGCGGCGAAACACGACCACCGTGACCACCGCGGCGGCGAGCAGAATGACAACGAGGAGAAGCGTAGTGTGGGTCACGGGCAATATGATGAATTTTTATGTTGAGGAGGGAAGCACTCAATTACAATCTTATGATGAGTCTATTACATCCCCGCTCCATTGCCGATACCGCGCGCACATTAAAGTTGGCGCGTGAAACATTAGAAATCGAAGCCGATGCGGTTCTCGGCTTGGCCGAAAAATTAGGTGATGATTTTGTCGCCGCGCACAAGCTGCTGTTCGAGGTTGCCGAAAACCGCGGCCGCGTGGTCGTGACCGGTATGGGCAAGAGTGGCCATATTGCCGGCAAAATTGCCTCGACCCTGGCGTCTACGGGCACCCCTGCGTTTTTCATGCATCCGGGTGAAGCCAGTCATGGCGACTTGGGCATGATTACCAAAGACGACGTCGTGATCGCGATTTCAAATTCAGGCGAGTCGGACGAAATTCTGAAAATTTTGCCGCAGTTGAAACGCCGTGGCACCAAAGTCATCGGCATCTCTGGCAAACCAGATTCCACCCTTGCTGCCGCGTCTGACGTCCATCTGAATGCGGCGGTAGAAAAAGAAGCCTGCCCACTAAATTTAGCGCCCACGGCGAGCACCACGGCGACCTTGGCGCTGGGCGATGCGCTGGCGGTGACGCTATTGGATGCGCGTGGCTTTGGCGAGGAAGATTTTGCGATGCATCATCCTGGCGGCGCGCTGGGGCGGCGGCTGTTGGTGCATGTGAGCGAGGTGATGGTGGAGGGTGATCGCGTGCCCAAAGTATTGGTGAACGCCGCCTTGCCTGCTGCGATTTTGGAAATGTCACGCAAAGGCCTCGGCATGACGGCTGTGGTCGACGCGAATGAATTATTGGTCGGCGTGTTTAGCGATGGCGACTTACGCCGCGCCTTGGAAACGCATGACAATATCAAGACCACACCGGTCGCCGAGGTGATGACGCGCACGCCGAAAACGATTACGCCGGACAAGCTGGCCGCTGAGGCCGCCGAGCTTATTCAGCGCTACAAAATCGGCTCCAGCGGCTTGCTGGTGATTGACGCAAACGGCAAGCTGGTCGGCGCGTTGCATGTGCTGGATTTGATGCGCGTTGGCGTGCTGTGATGACATTCGATGACAAATTGGTCGCAAAAATTCGCGATATAAAATTAGTCGTCTTCGATGTTGATGGCGTGATGACGGATGGCGCATTGCATTACGGCGCAGAGGGCGAAATGGTCAAGGTATTTAATACGCTCGATGGTCATGGCATGAAGATGTTGATGGCCACTGGCGTGGATGTCGCCATTATTTCAGGCCGCCAATCACTAGCACTGGCGCGGCGTTCCAGCGATTTAGGGATCACGCAATTATTCATGGCGGTCGAGGACAAGGGCCGCGTTTATATCCAGCTACTGGACAGCCTGAAGCTGTCGCCGCGCCAAGCCGCGAGCATTGGCGATGACGTGGTCGATCTGCCGATTTTGCTCAATTGTGGTTTCGCCGCCGCCGTTCCTGCGGCCCCAAAATTTGTCCGCGAACGCATGGATTACGTCACCAAGGCACCCGGCGGGCACGGTGCGGTGCGTGAATTTTGCGACCTGATCATGGCCGCGCAGGGCACGCTGGATACGTCACTTCAGAAATATTTACCTTCATAAAATCGGAAAGCAGCAGATGCTCTACATTAAATCATTTCACATTATTTTTATGGTCGCGTGGTTTGCCGGGATTTTTTATCTGCCGCGATTGTTTGTCTATCATGCGCAGGCAACCGATCAGGTCTCGATTGACCGTTTCAAAATCATGGAGCGCAAACTTTATTTCGGCATCATGACGCCGTGCATGGTGATTACGGTGGTGCTGGGTCTGTGGCTCCTGATCGGCTACCGGATCGGCGCAGGCCAGGGCTGGATGCACGCGAAGCTGGCGCTGGTGGCGGTGCTGGTTGCGCATCATTTTTATTTGGGCACGCTGATGAAAGATTTCAGGCTGGAGCGCAATCGCCGCAGCCATGTTTTTTATCGGTGGCTTAATGAAATTCCCGCGTTACCAGCGTTGATTGGGATTGTGATTTTGGTGATTGTTAAACCGTTTTGAATGTGTTGAATCTTTTTGAATTGAACCACTTTGCATAATTTTTTTGCTCCTTGCCCGCGCGGTCTGGCCGCACCTTTATCCGCTGAACTCACTGCCCTAGGCGCGCAGAATGTGAAGGCTTTTGAGTCAGGCGTATCGTTTACAGGCGAGATGGTGGACGCCTATCGCGCCAATCTGCATTCACGTATTGCGAGCCGAATCCTGTGGCAGGTCGCGCATTTTCCCTATGCGTCCGAGCATGAAATTTACGACACGGTGTTGCTGCTGCCGTGGACACAATATTTCGAGGTGACGCGCACCATCAAGGTGGAAATGAACGCGCATCACAGCCCACTAAAGAGCCTGGATTTCACCACGCTGCGCATCAAGGACGCGATCTGCGACAAGTTTCGCGAGGTCATGGATGCGCGTCCGTCGGTCGCAACGCGCGAGCCGGATGTGCGCATTCATGCCTTTCTCGATGCCACCGATGCGACCATTTATTTGGATTTATCCGGCGAGCCCTTGTTTAAACGCGGCTTGCGCGAACATACCGGCGTCGCGCCGCTGAAGAAAAATCTGGCAGCGGGCATTATCGCTTTATCAGGTTGGCAGCCGGGCGAAACATTTCTTGATCCGATGTGTGGGAGCGGTACTTTTTTAGTTGAGGCCGCGCAAATCGCACTTGGCATCGCGCCCGGCACTGAGCGCGAATTCGCATTTCAGAATCTGAAAAACTTCGATCAAAAAGTTTGGCAATCGCTAAAAGATGCTGCGCGCGAAAATGAAAAGCCGCGTACCGCTTTGCCCATCTACGGCGCGGACATGTATGGTCATGCGCTAAAAGATGCGCGCGAAAATCTGGGTGCGAATAATTTATTGGATTGTGTTTTTTTGAAGCAGGCCAATGTGCTCGAAATCTCGGCACCCACCGATACCGGCGTCTTAGTCACCAATCCGCCCTATGGTGAACGCCTTGGCGAGACCGCTGATCTGGCTGAGCTTTATCCGAAATTGGGCGACGTGCTGAAGCAAAAATTTGCTGGCTGGCGGGCGTATTTTTTCACGGGCGATACCGCGCTGCCCAAAAGTGTTCGCCTATCCGCGTCAAAGAAAACGCCGTTATTCAACGGCAAGCTGGAATGCCGCCTCTACGAGTATAAAATCATCGCGGGCAGTAATCGAAAAGAAGTAAAAGTCTAGTATTAGCGGGCGTCTCGAAGCAAAACTGTTCGAAAAGGCGCGCCAGTGCTGGTGTTTTACTTTACGATCTCGAGATGGTCGAGGCCGGACGCCAAATCTTTTTCCTTCGATGATTTGCCTTCGAGCTTGATGCGAAGTCGCAAGTCATTCAGCGAATCGGCATTACGCAACGCATCCTCATACGAAATCAAATCTGCTTCGTAAAGATCAAATAACGCGTGATCGAAGGTCTGCATGCCGAGCTCGCGCGAGCGCTTCATGATTTCCTTGATTTCGTGGACATCGCCTTTGAAAATCAGGTCTGAAATCAGCGGTGAATTCAGCATGATTTCAATCGCCGCCACGCGGCCTTTGCCCTCTTTTTTCGGAATCAAGCGCTGCGATACGAACGCTTTCAAGTTCAGCGACAAATCCATCAGCAACTGTGCGCGACGCTCTTCCGGGAAAAAGTTAATGATCCGGTCGAGCGCCTGATTGGTGGAGTTTGCATGCAGCGTTGACATACAAAGGTGGCCCGTTTCGGCAAACGCGATCGCGTAATCCATGGTCTCACGATCACGAATCTCGCCGATCAAAATCACATCCGGAGCTTGACGCAAGGTATTCTTCAGTGCCGCAAACCAATTGTCTGTGTCGACGCCGACCTCGCGCTGCGTGATGACGCAATTGCGGTGTTCGTGCACGTATTCCACCGGATCTTCAATTGTGATGATGTGGCCGTAACTATTTTCGTTGCGGTAGCCGACCATCGCCGCGAGTGAGGTCGATTTGCCTGAACCGGTGCCACCAACAAAAATCACCAAGCCGCGCTTGGTCATGGCGACGTCTTTCAGCACCACCGGCAAGCCAAGTTCTTCAAATTTTGGAATATTGGTGGTGATGGTTCGCATGACCAGGCCAATACGGCCTTGCTGAACAAATGCGTTCACGCGAAAACGGCCAATGCCGGTGGGCGAAATCGCGAAATTACATTCCTTGGTAGCTTCAAACTCGGCCGTCTGCTTGTCGGTCATCACCGAGCGGGCAATTTCGCCGGTATGAACAGGCGACAAGCTTGACTGCGATACCGGCGTCATCTTGCCGTCGATTTTCATCGCGGGCGGGAAACCTGCCGTTAAAAACAGATCCGATGCTTTTTTGACCAACATTGCGCGCAGCAACTCGTGGACAAATTTAAGGGCTTGTTCGCGTTCCATGAAGTTTCCTTACCACATTTAGACGAGTGGCTGAATGTTCAGCGCGGCTCGTGGATAGTTTTTTGAGGCGGGTTTTAAGTGCAACGCGCAGATCAAAATGACCCGACGCACCAATTCGTATTGTGCAATGCCCAGAGCAAAAACATACCTTACACGATTTAGCCGAACGAGTCTTTGTTGGCCGCTTTACCGCGCGCTTCTGCCACCGTGATAACGTTGCGTCGCACCAAATCAGCCAGACACTGATCCATGGTTTGCATGCCCAAGGCCTGCCCGGTCTGGATCGCGGAATACATCTGCGCAACTTTCGCTTCGCGAATCAAATTTCGGATTGCAGGCGTGCCGACCATGATTTCATGGGCGGCGACGCGGCCCGTGCCGTCTTTGGTTTTACACAGCGTTTGCGAAATAACGGCGCGCAAACTTTCGGACAACATCGAGCGGATCATTTCTTTTTCCGCTGCCGGGAATACGTCAATGATGCGGTCAACGGTTTTGGCCGCCGAGCTGGTGTGCAAGGTGCCGAATACCAGATGGCCCGTTTCAGCGGCGGTCATGGCCAGACGTATGGTTTCCAGATCGCGCATTTCGCCGACTAGGATGATATCCGGATCCTCGCGCAGCGCGGAGCGCAGCGCGTTCGAAAACGACAGCGTATGCGGGCCGACTTCACGCTGATTAATTAAGCATTTTTTGGATTCGTGGACGAATTCAATCGGATCTTCCACCGTCAGAATATGGCCGTATTCATTGTTGTTAATGTAATCAACCATCGCCGCCAACGTGGTGGATTTTCCTGAACCGGTCGGGCCGGTCACCAATACCAAGCCACGCGGCTGGTTCGAGATTTCCTGAAAACTTTTTGGCGCGTTCAGTTCTTCCAGCGACAGCACTTTGGACGGAATCGTTCGCATCACCGCGCCTGCGCCGCGCTGTTGTACAAACGCGTTGACGCGGAAGCGCGCGAGGTTCGGGATCTCGAATGAGAAATCACATTCGAGATTTTCTTCGTACTGCTTGCGTTGTCCGTCGTTCATGATGTCATACACCATGCCGTGCACATCGTCGTGGGTGAGCGCGGGGACATTAATCCGGCGTACGTCGCCGTGAACACGGATCATCGGCGGCAGTCCGGCAGAGAGGTGCAAATCTGACGCCTTGTTTTTGACCCCAAAGGCCAGAAGTTCTGCGATTTCCATTTATACTTTCTCTAGTGTTTTAGCGCGTACTTTGGCGTGTAAGCAAGTTTAACGGAGGCGCGTTATCGCACCGCCCTGTCCGCGGTCACCGAAGCCCAATCTACTGTCGTCCAATATGCAGCCCATAAAAATGCGTCAATCCAAACCGATGTTTTACGGCGTCTTTCCCGGCTGATTATGTCCCCAATCAAAGCGAACTTGCAACACATTCAACGCGAGATCAAGTGGGCAGCTGAGCATACGCCGGACGGCAAAACGACTATACAGAATGAGAATGCGCCCCGCTTGCCGATATCGCTGATTGCCGTTTCCAAAACGAAGCCCGCCGCGATGGTGCGCGAGGCATTTGCGGCCGGACAGCGGCTGTTTGGCGAAAATTATGTACAAGAGGGCGTGGCCAAAATCGGCGAGCTCGCCGATTTGCGTGCGCAGGGCATCGAGTGGCATTTCATCGGCCCGCTGCAAAGCAACAAGGCAAAACTGGTGGCGCAGCATTTTGACTGGGTGCACGGCGTTGACCGTTTGAAAATCGCGCAAGCGCTCGCCAAAAACCGGCTGGAAAGCAGGGCGAATGGGGTGGACGCGGATGACACGCCGCTCAACATTTGTATTCAGGTCAACGTCAGCGGCGAAGCCAGCAAAGGCGGGGTCGCCCCTGATGAAACCTTGGCCTTGGCGAAACAAATTGTCCCTTTGACCGGCACCAAACTGCGCGGTCTAATGACCATTATCGAAAATACGCCCGACGAAGCCGCACAGCGCGCACAATTTGCTCTACTTCGAACGCTTCAGGATGAGGTGCTTGCCCACGGCATCACCGTAGACACGCTATCCATGGGCATGTCGCAAGATTTTCGCGTGGCGATTGCCGAGGGCGCCACCATGGTCAGAATAGGATCGGCGATTTTTGGCGCACGCGATAGCGCGGTTATTGGTGAAAAAATATGAGACCAGAACAATGAAAAGATTCGAACCATGAAAATCAGTTTTATCGGCGGCGGCAACATGACCCAGGCGATCTTAGGCGGACTGATTGCTAGCGGTTATGCCGCCCATGATTGCTTCGTGGTCGAGCCCATGGAAGCTGCGCGGGCGAAGCTCGCATCGCATGGTGTTGCCGCCAGCGAAGCCTGGGATCGTCGCGCGCTGGAAGCAGATGTGATCCTGCTCGCGGTTAAGCCGCAAATGATGCGAATAGCGGTCGCGCCGATGGCGGGCGCGCTGGGCGCCCAGCTAGTCATTAGTATTGCGGCCGGTATTCGCACCGGGGATCTGTCGAAATGGCTGGGCGACGTGAAAGGCGGTTATGAGCGCATCGTGCGCGCCATGCCGAATACCCCCGCGCTGGTACACGCAGGCATTACGGGCCTCTACGCGATGCCGTTGGTTGCCGCCAGCCAGAAAACATCAGCCGAAGCATTATTGGCCGCGGTTGGTAAAACGTTCTGGTGTGATGACGAGAATATGTTGGACGCCGTCACCGCGGTTTCCGGCAGTGGGCCAGCCTATGTTTTTTACTTTATCGAGGCGCTCGAAGCCGCCGCGCTGGAGCTCGGCTTTGATGCTGATGCCGCGCGACTATTTGCGCTGGAAACATTCGCTGGCAGCAGCAAGCTGGCGCGGATGAGTGCGGATTCACCCGCGACCCTACGCGCCAACGTGACCTCGAAGCGCGGTACTACTGAGCGCGCGATTGAGGCTTTTGATCACGCGCAATTAAAGTCAAAATTTATTGATGGGGTTAAAGCGGCCGCGCTACGCAGCGCGGAGTTGGGCAAAGAACTTGGTCGCGCTGCCATTGATATTCAACCTGGCGACACCAAGGAAGGCACCATGAAGGGCGCGGAGCATCGCGTCGGCGCGGGCGACAAATTAGCCGACCATAAAATGGAATCAAAATAATGCTGCGAGAAACATTGGTGTATGTGCTGGAAACGGTCGTTAATTTATTTGCGCTGGCCGCGCTGATGCGGTTTTATGCGCAAGCGTTTCGGGCTTCCTTTCGCAATCCGATTGCGCAATTTATTGTTGCGCTGACTGACTGGGCGGTCAAGCCTTTGCGGCGCGTGTTGCCGAGCATGATGGGTCTCGATACCGCGTCGTTTGTGGTGGCTTGGCTCACCTTAATTGTGCTGTGGTGGGCGATATTGATGATTCTGCAATTAGCAGAAATGACGAATCCGCTGTTCTGGCCGGGTCTAGCGGCGCTATCGATTGTCAAGCTGCTGAAGCTGTCTATATATCTGCTCATTGGCGTGATTATTGTGCAGGCGGTGCTGTCATGGGTGAGCCCCTATCACCCGATGCAGCCGTTTTTCGATGCGCTATCGAAGCCATTTTTGCGACCCCTGCGGCGCATGATTCCGCTGATTGGCGGCGTGGATTTGTCGTCGCTGGTGCTGCTGATATTCCTGCAAATTCTGCTGATGTTGCCGATCGTGTTTTTAGAGGCTGAGAGCTTTCGCATGATGCGAGGGCTAGCATTGACATAAGTTTCAAAGTAAGCTTGAAGGCCGTGGTTGGTTTGTGCGTGTTTGTGCATGCCGGAGAGCGCAATCAGTGGCCGTGTTGTTGTGATGGTTACGCCCCATGGCCTTATTGTGGATAAACGTGGAGAGACGTGGATAACAACGCCCAAGCCGTTAATCGTTTTGAATCTGAAATCGTCCGCTATAACCGCTGGCGTGAGGAACTGTCGGGCGCGGTACATGAATATCACGACTGGTTGGAACGCACCAACCAGATCGATATTGGTCAATCAGTGCGGTTCTACGATTTGCTCGAGACGCTGAGCCGGGGCCGACTCATGATTGCGTTTCTGGCGGAATTTTCGCGCGGCAAATCAGAGCTAATCAACGCGTTGTTCTTCTCGAGTTTTAAGGAGCGCCTGCTGCCATCTGACGTTGGGCGCACCACCATGTGTCCGACCGAAATTTTTCACGATCCCAACGAAGAGCCTTATCTAAAGCTTCTGTCGGTTGAAACGCGCTATCGTGACGAATCGATTTCGCAATTAAAAGGCATGCCGGTTGAGTGGTCGAAAATTCGCCTGAATGTGAATGACGCGGCGTCGATGCGGCAGGCAATGACGTCGCTTTCCGACACCAAACGTGTGTATGCGCTGGATGCCCGAATGATGGGGCTGATCCCGATGTTCGATGATTCTGGGCTGGGCCCCACCGAAGAAGATATTGTGGAAGTGCCCGCATGGCGCTACGCGATCCTGAATTATCCCCACCCGTTGCTGACCAACGGCTTGTCGGTGCTGGATACGCCGGGATTGAATGCGCTGGGTCTGGAGCCCGAACTTACGCTGTCCACTCTGCCTAACGCGCAAGCGGTGCTATTTTTGTTGGGCATTGATACCGGCGTGACTAAAAGTGATTTAGAAATTTGGGAGCGCTACGTCAAGGTCGCACAACCCGCCAAAATCGCGGTGCTTAATAAAATCGATCTGATGTGGGACGAGCTAAAAACCCTGCCGGAGATCAACGCGGGCATGGCGCGGATGGTCGACACCACCAGTCGTGCGCTTAATCTTGCCCCGGAAAAAGTATTTACTGTATCGGCGCAAAAAGCGCTGGTAGGGCGTATCAAAAACGACGTCGACATGATTTCACGTTCGGGCATTGAACGGCTTGAGCAGTTTTTGGCCAATGAAATTATTCCCGTTAAACGCCAGCTGCTGGCCAAGTCGGTGAGTATGGAAATCGGCGCCATGATGGCTAATAGTTACCAAAGCTGTACCCAAAAGCTGGCCGCGAATCTGAAGCAAGTCGAAGAGCTGAACGGGCTTGCGGGCAAGGGGCGACATTTGGTGAGTAAGATGTGGCAACAGGTGTCGGCTGAAAAAGAAACTTACAACGCCGCGTTGGCCGAATACAAAACTCAGCGCTCGGCCTTTAACGGCAAGCGCAATGCGCTGATCGATGCATTTAATCCCGCCAAGCTGGATGTCGCCTGCGCGCGCAGTCTCGACGCCATCAATGGGTCGTGGACCACGCCGGGGCTGACCCGCGGCATGCGCGAAATTATTCGTTCAATCAACGTCGAGTTCAATGCCTGCTCGCATGCGGGCGAAGACATTCTGCGGCTGATGGAAAACGTCTATGGCACGTTCCACGAGCGCTTCAAATTTGAAAAAATGGAAATGCCCTCGCTCGATTTTGAAGCGTCACGCATGAAGCTGAAATTGCTGGTGTACGAGACCGAGCAGTTCTGCAAGGACCCGGTCAATATCGTGATGACCGAAAAGCGTTACATGGTGCGGCGATTTTGGCGAATGCTGGTCGATCAAAGCCGCAAGATATTTGGTGAGGCGCGCGCGGAAACCGAGCGCTGGCTACAGATGGTGCCGTTGCCACTGGAAACGCGCATCAAAGATCACAAAGCCCAGCTTGAGGCCCGTTTGACATCGCTAGGCTCGATCAATGATCGGGGCGGCGCCATGCAGGCAGAACTGCACAAGCTTCAGGGGCAGCGACGTACCCTGGAAGATGAGCTGCAACTCATCAGCCGCCTGGTCGCAAAAATGCGCGATATTGGCTCTGCGCCGAAGGCTTAACCCAAGCGCTAACCCAAGTCCTCATTCTGGTTCATGGGTGCTCAGTCAATTTGGTGCATAGCCAAACCTAAACCAGAATCACATCAAATTGTTCCTGCGTGTATGAGGTTTCAACCGATAGCGAAATCGGTTTTTTGATAAAGTCCTCGAGCATCATCATGCTCTGCGATTCTTCATCAAGAAACCGGTCAATCACGGTTTGTGATCCCAAGATGCGGAATTCCTTGGCATCAAATTGCCGGGCCGAGCGGGTGATTTCACGCAGCACTTCGTAGCACACGGTTTGCGCAGTTTTAATCTCGCCGCGCCCCTTGCAGGTGGGGCATGGCTCGCAGAGAATATGCGCCAAACTTTCGCGGGTGCGCTTGCGCGTCATCTCGACCAAGCCCAGATGCGAAAACCCGTTGACATTCACGCGGGTTCGGTCGCGTGCCAACGACTTTTTGAATTCCGTGAGCACCGCATTTTTATGTTCATCGTTATCCATGTCGATAAAATCAACGATAACAATGCCGCCCAGGTTACGCAGGCGCAGCTGCCGCGCGATCGCCTGCGTGGCCTCCAGATTGGTTTTGAAAATCGTGTCATCAAGGCTACGGCCAGATACAAACGCGCCCGTGTTTACGTCCACCGTGGTCAGCGCTTCCGTTTGGTCGATGATCACATAGCCGCCGGATTTCAGATCAACCCGGCGTGACAACGCCAGCTCAATTTCATCTTCAATATCAAAAAGATCGAATAACGGTCGCTCGCCCGTGTAATGCTCCAGAATACTCAGCGATTTTCGCGAGTAATGTTCGGCGAATTCTTGCAATCGTGCGTGCGTTTCTTTGGAGTCCACGATGATGCGTTCGGTATCGGATGTGACCAAATCCCGCAGCGCACGCATGGTCAGATCCAGATCCTGATACAGCACTGACTGAGCCGCGGCGGTTTTGGATTTTTCCACAATACCGCGCCACAGCTTGATCAAATAAGCGATGTCGGCGGTGAGCTCTTCATCGGTGGCTGCCTCCGCCACCGTGCGAACGATAAATCCGCCGGTCTCGCCTTCGGGCATCAGCTCGTGCACCTTCTCTCGCAGATGCTCGCGCTCGGCCTCGTCTTCAATGCGTTGAGAAATACCGATGTGATGGTCGCCCGGCAAATAAACCAGTAACCGGCCTGCGATCGACACCTGCGTTGACAGCCGCGCGCCCTTGCTGCCGAGGGGATCCTTGATGACTTGAACCACCAGCGTCTGACCCTCATGCAGCAGTTTTTCTATCGGTTTTTGCTCGGCCGCCTTGTCAGCATTTTTATCGGTGTTTTTGTCGTTGTGCTTGTTGCCAGACCATAAATCCGCCACATGCAAAAATGCCGCGCGCGATAAACCAATATCGATAAATGCGGATTGCATGCCTGGTAACACGCGCCCCACGCGGCCCAAATAAATATTGCCCACCAGCCCGCGATTCGACACGCGCTCCATGTGCAGCTCCTGCACCGCGCCTTGCTCCATGATAGCCACGCGCGATTCCTGCGGCGTGACGTTAATTAAGATCTGTTCATTCAAGAGACTACCCCGCGAAGTTATCGACCATGCATCATGTGAGTGTACCGCACGAGTCGCGTTGCGCTGGGGTTGGCTGGCACATACGGTGTGCGCAGTCTTGCTAATTTGGCGGTTGGCAAACACTAGCATTGGCGCGGGTTTTCACGCGCTTTAGGCCCGCGATGCTCGCGAAATGGCGTTCTACGAACGTAAGAAGTCTTGAGACGAGCCGGCCGTCATGCCGCGGCTGAATGCAGTGAGCGCGGTAACCGTGTATCGCCGCATAATTGCCGCAGGGAATTAGGTGCTGCCGGATGTTGCCGTCGGCGCGCGGGATGACGCAGATTGATGGAACCGAACGGCTAGATGATAAAGTCATATCATCAACACCAGTGGCCCTGTCAGCGTTGCTAGCAGCTAAAGTCGAGGAGTAGCGTTGTATTGAATGCTGACAAGCAGGGCGGGATGCAATTTGAAATCCCGCTAGCTCTCTGCTGGAAATCATATTTACCAAACTTCGTCCTACATGTTGATTTTCGCGAGTCAACCTACTTTTTCATTATCGTTAGCGAGTGCTACTGCAACAACATTTCCCTCCATGAAAAAAATACCGCACAAAAGCATCTATCACCGGGGCGCCGAGGTCGGCAGAGAGCTGCCTTTGTGGGTATACGCCACGGCGTTAATCGTCATCGCGATTACAGTCTCGCTGGTCGGCACGTCTGAGGCCAATCAGGAGAAGACGACGAAAATCTGGGGACAGCTGCGCGAGTCCCGCGACAATTTGGATTTCATTGAAATCATTTGGACGCAACTCATCACGGCCGAGGCAGCGCAGCGAGGTTATCTGCTGACAGGGGAGGCAAAATATCTTGAGCCGCTGGATACGGCAAACAAAACGCTCGCGGAACTAAAAATTCGTATCGAAAAGGAGGCGCCGATCACACCGGCGTTGAAGGAACATACCGAAGAACTGGCTAGTCTGGTTTTTAATAAAATTGCGGAGGTTAATCTGACGATTAGCCTCGCGCAACAAGGAAGCCGCGATGAAGCTCTGCGAATTCTTTCAACCAATTCAGGTCAGGACTTGTTGAACAAGGTTCGACAAAATATTGCCACATCGACAGAAGGCCTAAACCGCGAATTAGCGCAACGTCGTTTGCACATGACGTCACATATTCGGCTGTCGAGGCTCAGCATTATCGTGCTCGCTTTTCTGAATCTCGCGCTTCTGGCGGCCACGCTCTACTATTTTTCGCAGGATCTCCAGGGCAAGAAGTCGATCATTGAAATACGCGAGACCGAGAATCAGCGCTTAAGCTCCACCGTAGCAGAGCGAACCGGCGAATTAAGCGAACTCGCCACACATCTGCAAACCACTTCTGAAACCGAGCGCGCGGCGCTGTCGCGAGATCTGCACGACGAGTTAGGCGGCATATTGACTGCCGCACTCATGGATGTACGGTGGGCGCTTGAGCGTGCCGAATCCATTCCCGGTGGAAAAGAGCGGCTTACTCAATGCGTCGCGCTGCTCGACGAGGCTGTTTCCATCAAGCGTCGCGTGATCGAAAATTTGCGGCCTTCGTTGCTGGACAATTTAGGGCTAAACGCAGCTCTGGAATGGTACGTGAGCGAAAACTGCGAGCGCGGCGCGCTAACCTATCAATTAGATTTTGTGGCAGACTTTCCGTCTATATCGCCCAATGCATCCATCGCATTATTTAGAATCGTGCAGGAGTCGATCACCAATACCCTGCGTTATGCCAATGCAAACCATGTTGAGGTACGACTTTCGTTTGATCCAGAAAACATACAGTTGGTTGTTAAAGACGATGGAGTAGGACTGCCCGCGCAATTCAATCCCAATAAACTATCTCACGGTCTTTCTGGCATCCGACATCGGGCGCGCGCTTGGGGTGGAGACGTCGAATGGCAATCAGGGCCTCAGCAAGGAACAGCATTGACCGTCATCCTGCCGCGTTCAAGGGTAGAAAACGATACCGACGTGAATGCCGATAAGGCTGACGGCGAGGGCGTTCGTTAGCCAATGGAGAAGTGGTAGCAAGAATGGCAGCAGCATGGCCTAGCCTGTCATGCACCTTGCGATGAAATGCTATTTAGCTGGACCTGTCATTGGCTTGCTGGCAGTGAGGAATGCTCGTGCTTTCGGAGTCAGGCCTTGCCTCTTGCCGAGCGTAAATTTCTCGCTTTCACAGTTTGACTTACTCGCGACGCCGTCAACCCTAACGCCTTGCCGACCTCCGTCATGCCGTGTTCGCACGCTGTAATCGCCTCGCATGCACCACCGGGGTTTGGCCCATCATCGTAGCAATCTCAGCCACTCCAGGCCGCCCTGATCAACGCCGTGAGCTCAATCGCGAAGTGTTCCGCGACCTATTGAGATTGGTGAGGTTTGCTCGCGCCTTTTACCTCATATTTCCCTCATGTTTTTTGTTTGCCCGCCTTGAGAGTAACTGAATAGACGGCCACAAAGGGATCCGCCCATGCTGGGGTTTCGAATCCTGATTTCGCAACTGAGCGCGATGTTGCGCGTGTGGACAACGACTGGCTTTACTCATCATCGCTCTGAGCGACCCTGCGCCCAGCAGTCACACCACCATCCCGACTTTCTTCAGCAGCGTGGTCGTTTCATACAGTGGCAATCCCATTACGCCGGTGTAGCTACCGCGCAGCTCGATGATCCATTTTGCCGCTTGACCCTGGATGGCGTAGGCCCCCGCTTTATCCATCGGTTCGCCGGTGTCGACATAGCGTTTTATATCGGCGGGCGAAATGTTGGCAAAAGTCACCTGGCTTATCGAAAGCGCAACATGCGTTTCATGCTCAAACGCTACCGCCAGTGCGGTCACCACCTCGTGGGTTTGGCCAGACAGGATGGACAAAATGCGCATCGCATCCGCCACGTTTTCGGGCTTGCCAAATATTTCATCATTAAACGTCACCGTGGTATCCGCGCTGAGAATTGGGCGCGGCGGTAATTTGCGCGCCTGCACCACGCGTGCCGCCGCATCAGATTTGAGGCGAGCGATGCGCTCGACATAATCGCGCGGCTTTTCGTTGGCGAACGGGGTTTCGTCGACATCAATCCGCAACGATTGCTCGCGCACCATCAGCAGTGAAAAATGCACGCCAATCTGTTTCAACAATTCGCGGCGGCGCGGGCTCTTGGAGGCGAGATAGATCTGTTGCGGTGCGTTACCCATGTTGAAATTATTCTCGGTGATAGGGATGATTTTCGGTGAGTGACCAAGCGCGATAAAGCTGCTCCACCAGTATCAATCGCGCGAAACTATGCGGCAGTGTACAACCGGAAAGCGCGATTGTCCTCTTCGCGGTTTGCTTCAGCGCCGGGTCCAGGCCGTCGGCGCTACCGATCACGAAACAGGGGCTCAGGCCGTCGGCCATCCATGATCTTAACCATCCGGCCAGCTCCGTGGTTTTGACCATCGTGCCGCGTTCGTCGAGCACGATTAGCTCAGCTCCTTTGGGAATGGACGCCTTTATCCGCGCGGCCTCTAGGGCTAAAACCTTTGGAATTGCGCGGCTGGCGCGGTCTTCTGGTTTGAGTTCAATCAAATCGATCCGTGATTCAGCGGGCATGCGCTTGGCATATTCGTCCACACCGACCTGAATCCACGACGGCATTTTGTGGCCCATGGCGATGATATGAAGTTTCAAATCAGCCCGCACGCATTTAAATAACGCTCAGGCGAGGCGTTTTTTGGCCCGCTCAACGGCGGCGCGCACTTGGCGCGGCGCGGTGCCGCCGATGTGATCACGGCTGGCGAGCGAACCTTCCAGAGTCAGCACTTGAAATACGTCGTTATTAATCAGCGCTGAAAATTTTTGTAATTCGGCGAGCGACAAATCCGCTAAATCTTTGTGTGCGGTTTCCGCTGTTTTTACCGCCTGCGCAACGGCTTCGTGTGCATCACGGAACGGCAGGCCTTTCTTCACCAAATAATCGGCCAGATCGGTGGCGGTGGCAAATCCCTTCAGCACCGCAGCCCGCATGTTCTCGGGCTTGACCTGAATCCCGCTGGCCATGTCCGCGATCAGCGTCAGCGAATCGCGCACGGTGTCAACGGTGTCAAACAGCGGCTCTTTATCTTCCTGATTATCTTTGTTGTAGGCCAGCGGCTGACCTTTCATCAGGGTGAGCAGCGCCACCAGATGGCCGTTCACCCGTCCCACTTTACCGCGCACCAGCTCGGCCACGTCGGGGTTTT
>JANYGV010000060.1 GCA_025359285.1 Burkholderiales bacterium | reverse complement strand
GCAAGTGTGGCGCAATGGTATTGGCTGCAAGAAGTGAAGCCTAACGCGGATCAATTCAATAGCATTCATGAGAAGCTGATCGCGCGATTTCAGGATATTGCACAGGCATTGGGTAAGACCATTCACTTCGCCTGTGTTGGCGATAGCGAGGAAGACTTAGGCAATCTTGAGTACCTTCGCGATGCCGCTATTCAGGCGGGAATAGATACTAAATTTATTGACATCGCGCATATTGGTTGGGACGCCGTTGCGAAAAAATTCGCCGACGATGAGTTTCAGGAAATCAAAACGCTGTTCAAACTTTATCCGTGGGAATGGATGGTGCGCGAAGCGTTTGGCCGCAATTTGCTCGACAGCGATATTCGTGTGATCGAGCCCGCATGGAAAATGTTGCTCGCCAACAAAGCGATTTTGCCGATTTTGTGGGCGCTTTATCCCGATCATCCGAATTTGTTGCCCGCATATTTTGAGCCGCAAAAATTTGCGACCGACTTTGTAAAAAAACCATTGCTGTCGCGTGAAGGCGCGAATGTCACCATCACCACGCAGGGCAACGAAATCGCCATTCCGGGTGAATACGGCGCGGAAGGTTTTATTTATCAGGCATACCATCCGGTGCCAAATTTTCGTGCGAACGGTGAAGACAATTACGCTGTCATTGGTTCGTGGATTATTGGCGACGAACCCGCTGGGATGGGTATTCGCGAAGATGAGTCGCCCGTGACCAAAAACACCAGCCGCTTTTTGCCGCATTATTTCGAATAATTTCTTTATCCAAATCGGGAATAAAAATGAAATATCAAATCATGGAATCATTCGCTGGCTTCGACGATTTTCTTGTCTATCTTGCGATTGCGTCTTTATTGCTCACCATCTTCGTCGCGATCTATGTGCGCATCACGCCCTACCGCGAAATCGGTCTCATCCGCGAAGGCAATATGGCCGCGGCGTTCAGCCTTTCCGGTGCTTTGATCGGCATGGTGATCCCATTGTCGAACGCGGTGGAATACAGCGTGAATCCGGTCGATATGGCGATCTGGGGATTCATCGCGCTGGCAATTCAATTGATCATTTTTGTCATCGCGCGGGTTGCGCTACCCCATATCGCGCAGGATATTCCGGCGGGCAAACAAGCGTCCGGTTTCTTTCTGGGGGCGATTTCGATTGCGGGCGGGATTTTGAATGCAGCTTGCATGACCTACTAAATGTAGGCCAACCGTGGTTAAACTCGTTCCGTTTCTGCCTGCCCTGGCCGCCATTTCAACAGCCGATTTTCAGCAAATGTCACCACGTAATCAAGCAACAACGCAAACACCGTCAGCACTAAAATACCGGCGAAGACAGTATTGATATCGAACGTGCCTTCGGCCTGGTGAATCAAATAACCGACACCGTTGGCGCTGCCTAAATATTCGCCCACCACCGCCCCCACAAACGCCATGCCGACTGAGGTATGCAGGCTGGAAAATACCCACGACGTGGCGGACGGTAGGTAAACGAAGCGCAGCAATTGCGCTTTGGATGCGCCCAACATTCGGGCGTTATTCAGCACCACGGGTGAGACTTCTTTCACGCCTTGGTAGACGTTAAAAAAGACGATGAAAAAAACCAGGGTGACACCGAGCGCCACTTTCGACCAAATGCCGAGCCCAAACCAGACCATGAAGATCGGTGCCAGGATCACGCGTGGCATTGCGTTCGCCGCCTTAATGTAAGGGTCGGCAATTGCGGAGGCAATGGGTGAGAGACCAAGCCACAGGCCAACGCCCAATCCCGATACTGTGCCGATTAGAAATGCGAGCGCGGTTTCTTCCAGCGTGACCCATAGATGCGGGTAGATTTCGCCGCCAGTAAACCAAATCCAAATCGCTTTGAAAATCCGTAACGGCTCACCGAAAAAGAAGGCGGCTTTGTCGTCGTTTTCGAAAACGAAGTTCGGTAGCAGACCGGGCACGGTGAGCACATGCCAGGTGGTGAACAAGGCAACCAGCAAAAGGATTTGCCAAATCCAGAGAGGGATTTTTTTCATGAATAAAGGATGACCATTTTCTTAATTGCGAAAATACGTTTTGGCGCGGACATTTAAACCACCAGCTTATTCTTCGTCTGCTGATACCCCTTCAATACTTCCTCTTTCATGGCGCTCCAAATCTGTTCATGCAGCGCTAAAAATTGCGGCGTCATTCGGATTTCGGCCACATCGCGTGGGCGCGGCAGATCAATCACGAATTCCCCAATTGGATGGGTTCCCGGCCCGGCGGCTAAAACAATTACGCGATCTGACAATGAAATCGCTTCTTCTAGGTCGTGCGTGATAAATAGTACCGATTTTTTATCCGCTTCCCACAATTGCAAAAGTTCATTCTCCATCAACTGCCGCGTCTGAATATCGAGCGCTGAAAACGGCTCGTCCATCAGCATTATTTTAGGGTCGAGAATCAGCATTTGCGCAAGCGCCACGCGCTTGCGCATGCCACCCGATAGCTGATGCGGGTAGCGC
>JANYGV010000322.1 GCA_025359285.1 Burkholderiales bacterium | reverse complement strand
CTTACCGCCATTGGTATTTGTGGGAAAACACAGCGCCGAAAGGCTGGGATATTTACGGTAAAGACCCGTGGCATTTGGCCAGCACTGGCGCGTACTTTGCAGCATTCGATACCTCCATGCCTGATTTTAATTTGCGCGCGCCCGATGTACTCGCTTTTCATCATGACAACATGCGGTTTTGGCTGAACCGCGGCATCGATGGATTCCGATTCGATGCGGTGGGCCACCTCGTCGAAAACGGACCCAAGGCCTGGGATAACCAAAAAGAAAACTACCTCATCATGAACGACGTTCGCGCGCTGCTGGCGACCTATGAGCGCCGCTTTATGGTTTGTGAATCCCCCTCTGACGCCATAGGGTTTGCCGCACCCAATGCATGCGGAAGCGGCTTCGCCTTTGGCCACCATGAGAACGTGGTGAAGGCAGCGCGGGGTGATACAACGGCTATTCAGGCAGTGTCAGATTATTTCAAATCCACACAGTCTGATATGGCCACTTCCAACATGGCCACGATGGTTTCAAATCATGATCAATTTGCCGGTGACCGCTTATGGAATCAAGTAAAAGGCAATGTAGCGCAATATCGATTAGCGGCGGCCACTTATCTGTTACAACCTGGCACGCCTTTCATCTATTACGGCGAAGAAATCGGTATGGCGAATGCCGCCCATCTTGACGGTGACCCGAAATTACGCACACCGATGAGTTGGCGCGCGGATGCACGCAACGCGGGCTTCACCACCGGAAAACCATTTCGCGTGTTGTCTGACAATCAGGCAACGCAGAATGTCGCCAATCAGCAGAATGACCCTGATTCAATCCTGGCTTTCTATAAAGCCATGCTTAAACTCCGCAATACCCTGCCGTCAATTTCACGCGGAAATTACGAATCGCCATTTGTCATTGGCAGCGTAATCAGCTTTCAGCGACGGCTCGGTGCAGAGCAAACCTTGGTGCTCATTAACTATGGCACTGCATCCGCCAATGTTGCCGTGAAAATGCTGCCCGCCAATATCTTAGTGAAAAAGGTGTTTCCAAACGACGGCGGCAAATTGTTATTCAACCTCGCAGGCGAAGCAGAAGTGTCCATCGCTGCCCAATCGGTGCTGGTATTTTCAACCACACGTTGATCATGCAAGCGTAACCGCTAAGCTAAGCAGGTTATTCAACCGTGGCGAGCAAGGAAGCGCGCGGCAGCAACGTGACGGTAAACGATTAAGGACTGTTCATATGGCGAAATATTGGGCACCAGGTACATTTTTGCAATCCACTTTCTGCTCAGGATTAATCGCGGCAAGTAGCTGGATTTGCCCAAGCCATGCAGGCCAATACGCCAATGGCAACGATTCATCGCTCGCAAAAGCCCTCAAAGCACGCGAAAAAGATTGGCGAAACGGAGCTATTGTTTATCAAGTGTTGGTGGATCGGTTCGCGCCATCTGCGTCGCTCAGTGACAAGAAGTCACTCTACGCGCCGCCCAAAATTTTGCGCACATGGTCAGAACAGCCGACGCGCGGCATCTATGTCGACAGCATCAAACTGTGGACGCATGAACTTGATTTTTGGGGTGGCGATCTGCTCAGCCTCGCCACCAAACTCGATTACGTACAATCGCTGGGTGCCGATGTTTTGTATTTGAATCCAATTCATTTTGCGTACACCAATCATAAATACGATGCGCTGGATTACATGAAAATCTCGCCAGAATTTGGCACGCGAGAAGACGTCAAAGCGCTGGCAAAAAACCTGCACCAGCGGAACATGAAATTAGTGCTCGATGGCGTGTTCAATCATATGGGCCATCATTCAGCGCTGTTTAAACGCGCAGCCGCCGATCCAAGCAATCCCTATCGGGACTGGTTTTATTTCGGTAAAGAGTTTGCTGGTGGCGCGCGCTCCTGGGCGCTGGCGCAAAGCCTGCCCGAACTTAATCTGGAAAATCCGCGCGTTCGAAATTACCTCTACGCGGGCCAAGATTCTGTGGTCCGAAGCTATTTGCGCGACGGCATAGACGGCTGGCGTCTCGATGTAGCCCCCGAAATTGGCTTCAGCTTTTTGGATGGACTCACGCGCGCCGCTCATGCGCAAAAACCAGGCTCTCTGGTGGTCGGCGAAATCGCCAATTACCCCAAAGAATGGTTTCCGTCAGTCGATGCTGTGATGAATTTCAATGTGCGCGAAGTCATCATTGAGATGACAAAAGGCAAAATTGACGCCGCCACCGCGCACCGCATGGTGAGTCGCATTATTGATGACGCAGGCATTGAACCCATGCTGAAATCATGGCTACTGCTCGACAATCAAGATACGCCGCGTCTGGCCACGGTGTTACCAGAATCATCGCCGCGCAAACTCGCACAAATACTGCAATTTACCCTGCCCGGTTCGCCGAATCTTTACTACGGTAGCGAGCTTGGCATGACCGGCGGCGACGATCCTGAAATGCGCGCACCGATGCGCTGGGATTGGGTGCAGGATGACAATCCAGAATTAAAGTGGATGCGACAACTGATCACGTTGCGCAAACAACATCGTGCGCTGCGCAT
>JANYGV010000280.1 GCA_025359285.1 Burkholderiales bacterium | reverse complement strand
CGATGGGTTTGCGGCATCCACGGCACATAAACCGCGATGATGCGTTTCATTTCGCCATAGAGCTTATTGCGCTCGTCGCTGGGCGGCAGCTTGCGTGCTTGCTCGTACAACGCATCAAATTTCGCGTTGCGAAAGTGCGCGTAATTCAGCTCTTCATTTTTGCCGTAAAGATTTTGCAGAAAATTTTCCGCATCGGGATAGTCAGCGCTCCATGCGAGCTGCCACATGGCGAGTTTGCCGGCCTTCGCAGCTTTATTTAGATCCGGCCACTTGGCGATTCGAAAAATGACGTTGATGCCAATGGCATCCATATTTTTTTTCCACAGCTCACCAAATTGCGACGATAGCTGGTCGGGCTGATTCGCGATCTCCACCACCAACGGCTTACCGTCTGGCATTTCGCGATAGCCGTCGCCATTACGGTCAACGTAGCCAAATGTATCGAGGAGCGCTTTGGCGCGGCCTGGGTTATAACCGTCGGCCAATTTAAAATCAGCTTCATAGCCCGCCACACCGGGTGGCACCGGCGACTGCGCTCTAATCGCGCCTCCGGTGCGAATGACATTGATATCTTCACCAACGTTGTAGCCCATCGCGATTGCCCGGCGCAGCGCAATTTTCTCAGGTGTATAGCCGCCGACGGTCGGGTCATCCAAATTGAAATAGTTATAAACCAGATCAGTTTCTACAAACCGCTCACCGGCAATGTTTTGCTTGGTCAAAAAAGGCGCTACCTTGCCGCTAGGAAAAGCGAAACCCACGAATTCGGCGGGAACATTCGCGTAATCCGTTTCGCCGCCTAAAAAAGCGAGCCAGCGCGGCTGTGATTCTTCGATAACGGTCACTTCCACTCGCTGCACGATTGGCAGTTTGCGGCCTTTCATCATCTTCAAAATTTCCTGTCCGCGCAGATCATCCGCTGGCGGCTCGGCGTCGAAGAGGACCTCGCGATAGTCAGGGTTCGCCTCCAGCACAATTTTGTGTGAACGTTTCCATTCCGCCAGCTTGAATGGCCCAGTGCCCACCGGATGCGCGCCAATATCCGTGCCGTATTTTTCAACCACTTCCCGCGCAATGGCACCGGTCTGGCAGGTCGCAAAAATATAGAGGAAATTGTAGTCGGTCTCTTTCACGCGAATGCGCAGCGTGTATTTATCCGGCGTTTCCAGGCCTGCGATAGGCGCATCGTAATCAAATTTGCCGGTTTTCTTGGCGCGTGCCGCGGCCTCATCTCCTCCTACCACTTTGCCTTCAACATACCAAAGCCAAGGCGATCTATTGGCAGGATCGAACAAGCGTTTTAGTGCATATGCAAAATCATTTGACGTTACTTCGCGTTTTTTGCCACCAAAAGCCACATCGTCGGCGAAGTACACACCTGTTCGAATTTTGAACGTGTATAGCTTGCCGTCTTCTGTCACCTCCGGCATTGATGATGCCACATTGGCCTTCAACTTCACCGGCCGCGCGAGATAGTCGTATGTCAATAACGGCTCAAAAATCGCATCGTTAATGATGTTGGAATAGACGTCAGAAACACGCGCCGGATCAAATTCAGTTTCTGCAATCAAAAACGAAAAACGAATCGTCTTTACCGGTGCACCGCTCGCATCCAATGGTAAACCCGAGGCCATACCCAATGAATTCAAGGCAGCGAATGCAGCCATGCCTAAAAACCAGGAAAAACGCTTCAAAACCATTACCTGGCAGCCTCGAATTCCTTCTGTTTCGCGAGATCAATATCGACGTATTTCCACCACGTGCTAGACGAAATGGGTGGGCGCACAAAGCCGATTAAATACGGGTACCACATATCCGTAATCACCCGATGGGTGTTTAATTTCACGGGCGCGTACGCAACCACAATTCGCGCCATTTCTTGGTAGAGCTTGGTTCGCTCCGGGCCGTCTGGCAGGGTTTCGGCTTTTTCGTAGATGTCGTCAAAAGCTTTCAGCTTGAATCGGGCGCGGTTGCCTTTATAGCCCGCATTTGGCCCGTAATAAGTCTGGAGCCACGTATCCGCATCCGGAATACTGGCGCTGCCACCCAGAAACCAAGTCATCAGTTTGCCGGCATTGGATTCTTTCAGCAGGTCAGGCCAATTCGCTTTACGGATATCAACCTTGATTCCGATCGCATCCATGCTGCGCGTCCACAGTTCGTCAAACAACTGGTCGCGCGTGGTTGGTGTGGAATTCAGGCGCAGCACCAGTGGTTTGCCGTCTGGCGTTTCACGATAGCCGTCGCCATCAATATCCTTGTAGCCATATAAATCCAATAGCGCCTTGGCTTTGGCGGGATTGTGTTCATTGGCACTGGTACGAAAATTAGGGTCGTAACCGGCCACACCGGGGCTGTAGGGGGCATTTGCAAGTACCGCCTGACCTTTCCAGATGATCGCGATTTCGTCCGGCGTCATATAGCCGAGCGAGATAGCGCGACGCAGGGCAATTTTGTCCGGCGTGTAACCGCCAACGATGGGATCGTCCATATTGAAATAGCTGAACGTCACCTCCATCGCGGGCATTTGCGCCATTTCAATGCCCTGCTTTTTCAAATTGGGTGCGAGTTGATTATTGGGCACCGCCACATTAGCGAATTCCGGCCCCATGCGCCACAAAAGGTCGTGCTCCCCGTTTAAAAACGCCAGCCAGCGCGGCTGCTGTTGCTCAATAATAGAGACTTCAATGCGCCCAACCATCGGCAAACGTCGACCCTTAAGCGCGGCCAAAATCGCCTGGCCCGGCTTGTCATCCGCGTTCGGCTCGGCGTCGAAATATTCTTCGCGATAGGTGGGGTTTGCCACCAGCGTGATTTTGGAGGCGCGCTTCCATGCATCAAGCTTGTAGGCACCGGTGCCCACGGGATGCGCGCCAACATCGCCCTTGTATCGCTCAACGACCTCGCGCGCCACCGCACACGACACGCGACAATCGGTGAGCAGGAAAATAAAAATGTACTTTGATTTTGAAAGTTTGATCTGCCAGGTATAACGATCGAGCGCTTTTAAACCTTCAAGCGGTTCATCATAGTCAAACCGTCCGGATTTGCGTGCTTTGGCGATATAGGCAGCTGCGCCCAGAATCGTGTCTTCGACCTCACCCAGCTGGGAGGCCGTCAGCGCGGGATCCATCAGCCGCTTCATGCTGTACACATAATCTTCGGCGACCAACTCGCGTTTTTTGCCGCCAAACGCCGGATCATCCGTGAAGTAAATGCCGGGCTTCACGCGCAGGGTAATGGTTTTTTGATCTGCTGAAACCTCCGGCATCGACACCAAGGTGTTTGGCTTTAATTTCACCGGACGAGCAAGGTAATCATAGGTCAGCGGCGGATCAAACATGGCCGTATTGACGATGTTGGAATATAGATCACTGATGCGCGGTGGATCAAAACTGGTCTCGGCGACCTCAAAGGCATACCGCACCACCTTGTTCGGATCGGGCGCGTACGGCTTTTTCATATCTTGACTAGCCGACTGCTGCGCATCCGCAACAGTGGACAAGAGTGCGAACGACACTAAAACAAGCGATTGAGCGAGCACGGCAAATGTCGACGATGGGGCAAATCTATGAGCGCGATGCATTGCTGGATCCTGTTAAAAGTTCACGTTTTGCGCGACTCAAAAATGGTGCGGCGCAGCGTAAATTCTTGTTTTTGACAATCGCTCCGCCTGACAAGCGGGCCCACTATACCGCATGTCATGTTCGTGTAACGCGTTTGTAATTTTTGAGTGTACGTCGGTCTTGGCTAGTTCGTACGTTTAATAAATTGATGCCCGCATTGAATCGGCTAAACTTCAACCTGATCATAAAAAAGGAATCGCTATTGTGGGCTTTTTAAGCGGTAAAAAAATATTGTTGACCGGCATGATTTCGCATCGCTCCATCGCCTACGGCGTTGCCACTGCGATGAAGCGCGAAGGGGCTGAACTCGCGTTTGCTTATGCAGGCGAAGCCGTCCGCGAGCGCACCGAAAAATATGCGCCCGAATTCGGCAGCGACATTATCATTCCTTGTGATGTCGGCAAAGACGAGGATATTGCCAATCTGTTCGTGGAGCTGGCGAAGCGCTGGGATCACCTCGACGGATTCGTTCACGCGATTGCGTTCGCGCCGCGTGAGGCCATCACCGGTGATTTTTTGGACGGCATGACGCGCGAAAACTTCCGCGTCGCGCA
>JANYGV010000258.1 GCA_025359285.1 Burkholderiales bacterium | reverse complement strand
GCTGATGTGCGAAAAATGGGATTCCATCCGCGACGTGATCGCGTTCCCGAAAACGCAGCGCGGGCAGGATTTGATGATCGACACGCCATCCACCGTGCCGGATAAACAGCTGCGCGATTTGCATATAAAGTTGCGGAGTGTCGCGGCGGTGCCGGTGAAGACAGATTAAATTTTTACCGACTGTGAATGTGAGAAAGCATAATTAGAGCGGCGTTTGAGGCATTTTTAACCTGAGATGCCCGTCTGTCCTTGTGTTTTAAATTTGAAAAACTCTTTCTTCTTTGCCACGCCGTATAATTTGTGCAACCTCTTTTTTGAAAGCGCGTATGGGCACTTCTCCGATCTCACTTATAGTCCACGGTGGCGCGGGCAGTTGGCGACCGGGCTCTGAATCTGCGGCGGTGGCGAGTATGTCTACCGCGGTGTTGGTGGGGCGAAAAATTCTTGAATCGGGTGGCTCGGCGTTGGATGCGGCGATCGCCTCTGCGGTTGCGTTGGAAGATAACCCGATCTTCAATGCGGGCACGGGTGCGGTGCTCAATCTTGATGGATTTGTGGAGATGGACGCCTGCGTGATGGTCTCGCCGGGCGGCGATTTCAAGACGACGCGTATTGGTGCGGTCACGGGTTTACAGCGGGTTAAAAATCCGATTATCGTGTCAAAAGAAGTGATGGAAGAAACTGATCACGTCATGCTGACCGGTGATGGCGCGCAGCGCTTTGCGCGCGTGATGGGGCACGCCGATTACGATCCGATCACGGCGGATCGACTTGCGGATTGGAAGGATAAGCGTTCAAAATTAGAGTCACAAAATGACGATAGCTCGCGTCAATTCAAACTCCGCAGTTTTTTAAAAACCCATCCTGAATTCGCCGGCGGCACGATTGGTGTGGTCGCACGCGATATGCACGGCGTGATTTGTGCTGCGACGTCCACCGGCGGCTACACCCTGAAGCTACCAGGGCGGGTGGGCGATACGCCGCTGCCGGGCTGCGGGACCTATGCCTCGACCTTCGCAGGATCAAGCGCCACCGGCACGGGTGAGTACGTGATTCGCTCACTCGCATGCCGGCAAATTTCAGACCACGTGGAGCGTGGCATGTCGATCGCCGAAGCGGTGGACGCGATGCTCGATCAGTTGGGTCGCGATTTTGATGCCGATGTTGGCTTCATCGCGATTGATGCGAACGGCGTGCCGTACGGAAACCATCGCACGCGCGATATGCCGCACGCCTATTTCAGTGGCTCATCAGAAATTGTGGCTAAGATGCGCGTTGAAAAATGACGGTGCTGTTGCAAACTAAGCGGCCGAGCCTGCGGCGTTTTACGCGAGATGATATCGATAACGTGCTGCTGATTTCAGGTGATGCCAAGGTGATGCGCTACATCGGTGGTGGTGCCACCGATGTTCGTAAGGGCGCTAAAAATCGCTTGGCGCGGTTCCGGAGCCACTACGAAAAATATCCGGGGCCGGGTTACTGGGTGGCCTAAAACATATCGACGCACGAATTCATTGGCTGGTTAACGTTGAAATATATCCCCAAGACCGTTGAGGTAGAGGTCGGCTATTTATTGCTCAAGTCTGCCTGGGGCCGCGGGTTTGCGACCGAAGGGGCCGCGGCGCTACTGGCCTACGGCTTCGATGTGTCTTATTTTATGGCCGAGCGCTGCGACTTCATCAAGCCAAAAGCCTGATACGCGCCCGACGATAAAAATACCCCGATCGTCACCGCCGCAATGCCGAGATAATCGGTCGGTCTGGGTATTTCGCCGAGGAGCGGAATCGCGGCCAGCATGGCCAGCACCGGTACCAACGACGCGAAGCTGGCACCCAGCGATGCCCCCAAAATCGACACCGCCCGCGCATACGCAAACAGCGAAATAATACTCACGAAAATGCCTTGATAAATCGTTTGCGTCAGCACTGCATTAAGCGGCGCATCAGCGATCCGGTGCGGCAGCCACCATACATAAACCGGCAGATAAATGATGGCCGACACCACCGATACGACTGCCGCCGCATGCAAGGCATTAAATCCCGTTGCTGATGCTTTGCGCATTGCCACTGTGAAACTTGCCCAGCAGATCGCGGCGGCAATAAACAACAGGTGCCCGCGCCAATAGCCCGTCTCAAAATGAGTCAAGCCTGCACCGACAAAGATGATGATGCCAACCGGGATGAGCGCGAGCCCAATTTTGCGTACGCCGCTGATTTTCTCTTTTAGAAAGAACATCGCCAACAACGCCGCCCATAGCGGCATAGTGCCGGGGACGAGCGCGCCTGCTTGGGCGGCGGGGGCGAATTTGAGGCCGGTCGAGGCGATCATCACATACGGCACACCCGCGCCAACGCAGATCACGGCCCATGTTTTAAAGCCAATTTGGCGAATACCCAAACCGTCACGAATCACAATCGGCAGTAACAATAGTCCCGCGCAAGTGAAACGTAGTGCGGTGATGTCGTAGGGCGATAACGAAGTGGTCACGCCATAGCGGGTCAGTAAAATCCAGCCCACCCAAATCGAGATGGCAAATAATCCCCACGCCGCACCGCGAAGATATTTGGCGCGTGGAAGTACGGGCGGCGAAGGCGCTAAATCAGCGGGGCTTGTAGGCAAAGAGGACATAAATCGGATCAGCTTTGCTGACGTCGTGGCAGGTTGATTGAGAGTAGATTATGAGCGTAGCAAATCAAATTCCATCACTGATGATTTGCATGCACAAGGCTTGTTCGCATGGGCTTCACGTCCCAATGGTTTGCATCGATGTTTAAGCCCGAAAGGCGATTAGTCGAAACGGTAATGTCGCATGTGCAGACTACAATATCGATATTATTGAAGTGCCCCTGAATTTGTCTACGAATTTGCCCACGATTTTGACACCCCACATGAACGGTGATCTTGCTGTGAATATTTCGCCATCCGCAATGCCCAAACGATTTAAAATTCCGCGATCCACGCTGATCGTGATTTACACGCCGCTGCTGGAGGTGCTGCTGATCGAGCGCGCGGACCAAATTTGCTTTTGGCAATCCGT
>JANYGV010000212.1 GCA_025359285.1 Burkholderiales bacterium | reverse complement strand
GGGCTTTTGCCCGCCAGCGCACCCTTGTTTGCCGCTTCCATCAGGCCCGGCCCGCCGCCGGACAAGACCCCAAAACCCGCATCGGATAATTTTCGCGCAATCGTTTCGGTGAGCGCGTAGTAAGGGTTGTCTACTTTTAATCGGGCGCTGCCAAAGATCGCGACTGCGGGAGAGACATTGCCGAGTTTCTCAGAGGCGGAAACCATTTCAGCGATAATATTAAACATCCACCACGATTCACGTGCCGCCGTCAGCGACTGGTGTTTTAACTCGGGGTCTTCGCGCTTGGGAAGTTTCATAACCTGGGTTTTCAGTTTTTGTTCCAAAATAAATTTCTCCAATGAATCCATCCAGTGAACTCACCATGACTAACGCCACGAACGAGACGAAGCATCTTTTGCTCGTCGATATTTCCAGCTATTTTTATCGCGCGTTCCACGCCATGCCGGATTTACGTAGCCCGGCGGGGCAGCCGACGGGCGCTATTTATGGCGTCGCCAATATGTTGAAGCGACTTCGCGATGAGCACCCTCATGATTATAGCGCTTGCGTGTTTGACCCCAAAGGTAAGACATTCCGCGATGAGATCTATGCGGACTACAAAGCCACCCGCTCATCCATGCCCGAAGACCTCGCCGCGCAATTACCTGCGCTGCGTGAAACCATCGAAGCACTCGGCTGGCCGTGTGTAGTGGTGGACGGCGTGGAGGCGGATGACGTGATCGGCACCCTTGCACACCACGCCAGTGCGCGCGGCGTGAAAACGATGGTGTCCACGGGCGACAAAGATCTGGCGCAGTTGGTGAACGAACAGGTCACCTTGGTCAATACGATGTCGAATGAGCGCCTCGATATCGAAGGCGTTAAAACAAAATTCGGCGTGCCACCGGATCGCATTATCGATTATCTGGCGTTGATGGGGGACACGGTGGACAACGTGCCCGGTGTGGAAAAAGTCGGCCCCAAAACCGCCGCGAAGTGGATCGCGGAATATGGCTCACTTGATGGCGTAATGACGAACGCGGCCAATATCAAAGGCGTGGTCGGCGAGAATTTGCGCAAGGCACTTGAATTTTTACCGACCGCGCGCGCACTCGTGACTGTGAAATGCGATGTGCCGCTGGCGATTGAATTTGATGCGCTGGGCTATAAGCCGGCGGACGTGGAAAAGCTCGATACGCTGTTCGAAAAATTCGGATTCAAGGGCATGCGTGCGGCTTTAGGCAACACATCAGGAAAAACGCTAAAAACCGAAACGGCCACTGAGAATTCCGTTTTCAAACAAGCTGACAAAGACGCCACCGCGTCGCGCTGGTCGTCTGGTGAGGCGGCTGTAAAACAAGCTGAATTTATCAACACCCGAAAATACGAGTGTATTTCCACCGAGGCACAGCTCGACGCATGGATCGCAAAACTCAACGCCACCGCATTAGTCGCGCTTGATACGGAAACCACCAGCCTTGACCCCATGACCGCCCAAATCGTCGGCCTCTCGTTCGCCTGCGTCGCGGGTGAGGCCGCGTATCTGCCGCTGCGCCACATTTATCCCGGCGCACCCGACCAGCTTGATTTTGATCTGGCCATTAGCAAGCTGCGCCCGTGGCTTGAGGACGCGAGCAAACACAAGCTCGGCCAAAACATCAAATACGATCTGCATGTGTTCGCCAATCACGGCATCAACGTGCTTGGCTACACCCACGACACGCTGCTGGAAAGCTACGTCCTTGAATCGCATCAGCGTCACGACATGGATTCACTCGCCACGCGGCATCTGGGTACCAAAACAATCTCGTTTGAAGAGGTTGCGGGCAAAGGCGCCTCCCAAATCGGTTTCGATCAAGTCGCCGTCGATACCGCAACCGAATATTCGTCTGAGGATTCCGATGTCACGCTGCAATTGCACGCAGCACTTTACGGGCAGGTCGGTGCGGATGAAAAGCTGAAATTTGTTTATGAACAAATCGAAATGCCCACCACCCATGTGTTGCTCACGATCGAGCGCAATGGCGTTTTAATTGATGCGGCGCTGCTGGAAAAGCAAAGCGGCGAGCTCGGTATCAAAATGTTGGAGCTGGAAACCAAAGCGCACGAAGAAGCAGGTCAGCCGTTTAATCTAGGCTCGCCCAAACAACTCGCCGAAATATTGTTCGATAAAAAAGGCATTAAGCCGCTCAAGAAAACGCCCGGCGGCGCACCGTCCACGGACGAAGAAACGCTGGCCAAATTAGCCGAAGATCATCCGCTGCCGAAAATTATTCTCGACTACCGTAGCGTGGCCAAACTCAAAAGCACCTACACCGATAAATTGCCGCGCATGGTCAACGCTAAAACGGGCCGCGTGCACACCAATTATGGTCAAGCGGTTGCGGTCACCGGCAGGTTGTCGAGCAACGATCCCAATCTGCAAAATATTCCCGTGCGCACGGCAGAGGGCCGCCGCATTCGCGAAGCCTTCATCGCCCCACCCGGCAGCGTGATTTTATCCGCTGACTATTCGCAAATTGAGTTGCGCATCATGGCGCATCTATCGTCCGATCCCGGCTTGCTCAAAGCCTTCGCCGAAGGCATGGACGTGCATCGCGCCACCGCCGCAGAAATTTTTAGCGTTGACGCAAATGACGTCAGCAGCGAACAACGTCGCTACGCCAAAGTGATTAATTTCGGTCTTATTTACGGCATGTCCGCCTTCGGCCTCGCCGCGAATTTAGGCATCGAGCGCGGTGCGGCGGCAAGCTACATTGACAAATATTTCGCCCGCTATCCCGGCGTTAAACAATACATGGAGCGCACGCGAGCCGAAGCCAGTGAACAGGGTTATGTAGAGACCGTATTCGGCCGCCGCCTGTGGTTGCCCGATATTCGCTCCAGCAACCAAGGCCGCCGCCAAGGCGCCGAACGCGCCGCGATTAACGCACCGATGCAGGGCACCGCGGCTGATCTAATCAAACTCGCGATGATCGCGGTGCAGGGGTGGCTTGAGCAATCAAAATTGAAAACCAAACTCGTCATGCAGGTGCATGATGAGTTGGTGCTGGAAGTGCCTTCAGATGAGCTGGAACTGGTGAGGAAGGAGATTCCGGGGCTGATGACCAATGTGGCAAAGCTGGATGTGCCGTTGGTGGCTGAGCCGGGGGTGGGGGGAAATTGGGAGGAGGCGCATTGAATCCGAATAGCAAATTTTCCCGCATAAATGTCAGAGCAGATAGCCAAACTGGCGAAATTGACTTTGGCTTTCTGGCCGAATGTCTGATCTTTTATGATTGTGTTTACGTCTTGGGAACAGCAGGAGATTTAGAACGCCTTGTCCAAGAGGCTTCTGTTGACGGGCTACAGCAATTATTTGATCTGGGTGCGCTTAGATTTTTAATGCACCCGAAAGCTACAGCAGTCTTTACGGCCGATAGAGCCACCGCGAGGGAGCGCTATGATTTCGCTTTTTTTGCGGATATGGACCAGCGCACCAAGACAGCAATGCCGATGGTCGAAATGGTTGCAAATTGCACTGGGGACAGTAAGTTGGCGAACAGTTGGCTGACTGGGCCGAAGCGACTTATACAGAATAGCGGAATGCCCAAGCTTGACCTCGCGCATGCGCGCAAACAGCTCTTGAATGGCCCACTGCTTGAGTCACTTCTAAAAAACTGGTTACTCACTTTGCTTCCGGCGGAGCTACATCTGCACAAAAGCGTCTCCCTACAGGCATGGGAGCTTTCAAAGTCATACCAAGTGGTTACCAACGTCGACTTTGTCGAGGTGGCCGAGGCCTTGCGCGATACATATAAAACGGAAAGCCGGTTTGAGGGGCTGGATATCGCTCACTTTCTCTCATTTGTATTGGACGCTTATGCAGATATGTATTTCGCAGCGCATACGAACGCAGATATTGCAAAGACTTCGTTCGGCTCACCGATTCTTGAAGACCTAGCCTGCCATTCCCTTAAGTCCATGAACGCGCGTATTGGCGAAATCCACACTTTTCAGCACCATGTTCTGGACAACTCATTTGCAATTAGTGAGGCTATTAATTCAGGAGCCCGATCTTTTAACGAAGTCATACCCATTGTGAAGAAGTCACGCTTGTTCAAGAAATGGTTAGCGCACAGAAATCCTGATGTCTCTCTAGTTTCTGCCTACCTTGAAGACGTTACGAAAGAGACGTGGGTAGAAACTCTCCCTGGAAAAGCGGCTCGCTGGCTGACTTTGGGAATCGCATCGAAGGCGGCTGACGCGTTCGGGGGCTCCGGCCTGATTATTGAGCTCCTAGATGCGATCGTGACTGATCGATTGATCAAAGGCTGGCGACCCAATCAATTTGTTAATGGCAGCGTAAAAAAATTTACTAGCTAAACAAAGTCTCAGCTCGTAGGGTGCACTGAGCGAAGCGATTTGCACCGAATATGTTTCCCATCGGTGATGCATTCACGAGGCCGGGGGTAGCCCGGCGGCTAGTCCCTTTCTTTTGCTTCGCCAAAAGAAAGGAACCAAAGAAAAGGCGACCCGGGTTCGCCGTTTTTGTCGCGATAGTGGTGCGACAAAAATCCCCTGCGCTAATCGAAGCGACAGGCCGCTGCGGAACTCGCTTCCTCTTCGCTTTACATTGCCATTGCCCCTGCATGGGCAATGGCGTTCGCGGGCTCGCTGCATGCGGCTCAAATTCCCCGCTCACTCTCGCGGAAAGCCCCTGTCGCTCCTGCGTTGCCCGGCGACTCTCACGGGGTTCTCCTGCTTTTGAGTTGGCCGTGAAAGTGACGAGATTAGGCTCCCGCCGGCGCGGGAGCGGAGGGTTTTTGTCTGGGGCGTATTTTTTAGTAAGTGCCTTTTTACACAACCCGTCGCATTCGATAATTCCCGTGTTGCCGCGCCAATATTTTGGAAAAGGGTCGGGGGTTTCCACGAAAATTGTTTGAGGATGGCGCGATAACGTCTCCTTGAAATAAACGCCGTCTCCGCCATCCGAGTTGTTTTCGTGGCTCGACCGTTTTCCAAAATGTTGGGAACCCCGAAGGGGCGCGGCATTCGGGGCTGCTTTTCTTTGGTTTCTTTCTTTTTGCAGAAGCAAAAGAAAGAAACTAGCTGCCGGGCTACCCCCGGCTTGGTAGATGCATCACCGTTGCCAACAAAAA
>JANYGV010000196.1 GCA_025359285.1 Burkholderiales bacterium | reverse complement strand
TATGCACGGCTCACTGTTACCCAAATATCGTGGCCGCGTGCCCGTGAATTGGGCGATCATCAAAGGTGAAACCGAAACGGGTGCCACCTTGCACGAAATGGTCGAAAAGCCAGACGCAGGGCGCATCGTCGATCAAACCGCTGTGCCGATTTTGCCGAACGATAACGCGCTTGAAGTGTTCCAGAAAGTAACGCTGACGGCGGAAATCACACTCAACCGCGCTCTGCCCGACTTGATAAACGGCGCGGCACAAATGCATACGCAAGATTTAACCAAGGGCAGCTATTTTGGTGGTCGTAAACCCGCCGATGGTGTGATCGATTGGCGCGATAGCGCGCAAAACATTCATAATCTAATTCGAGCCGTGGCACCGCCCTACCCCGGTGCGACGACATCGGTAAACGGCAAGCCGATTATCATCATCAAAAGCTTGCTCGCGCCGTCAAGATTTACCCACCGCAATCCTGGCTTTTTGAACGTGAGCAGCGAACGAGTGATAGGGCTCTGTGGAGATGGCAGAATGCTGCGAATTTTAGAAGTAATAGTGGATGGTGAACGTATTGAAGAAACTGCGCTGCCCAGCGCCTTCGGTATTGGTGTGCACCCGTTTACCGCTTAAATTATTTGTACTTTGGACGGAAAAATCTTAGCCCGTAAAATATTAGTCTGCCAAAATATTAAATTTCCAAAACAACGCATTTCCAAATAGCATTTACTACACCGACGTTTACTATTTTGAGCACCTCTCCTTCTTTTGCATTCAGCAAACATCGCCTCGAAGGCCTGACGGACGGCATTTTCGCGGTCACCATGACCCTGCTGGTGATTGAGCTTAAGATTCCTGAATCTGCGCACGTCAATTCACAAGCTGCGTTGATGCATGCGGTCGCAGATCTAACGCCTAAAATCATTGCGTGGATAATCAGCTTTTTTGCGTTAGCGCAATTTTGGTATGCAAATCACCGCCTGTTTCATTTTGTGCGCCATATTGACGGAAAATTCACCTTCCTCGTCCTGGTTTATTTAAGTCTGGTGAGCCTGGTTCCTTTCTCCTCCGCACTGGTCGGTGAGTATCAGATTATTTTTTTCTCTCAGGTGTTTTACTCGATAAATTTAGGTTGCTTGGCGATAATGTCGTTGCTAATCACTCGCCATGCACTCAAACATCCCGAAATCAGCGGCATAGCCGGGATGCCACTCGCCATTTATCGTGGCGCTCGTCTGCGCAACATCGGTTTGCTTTTTGTGGCGGTAATTTCTATTGTTATCGCTTATTACGCGGCGGGATTTGGTAACAGCGCATTTGCATTAATGGCCGTATTTTCACCGCTCAGCCGTCGCCTCGAAGCGCGTGAATTGGCACAAATCTCTATTCAACACACACCCGCCGCTCGATCAGTTACCACTCAGGAAGATGCAAACGTATGAAAAAAATCCTCATTCTCGGTGTCAATGGTTTCATTGGCCATCACCTGTCGAAACACATTCTGGAAACCACCGACTGGCAAGTCTTTGGCATGGACATGAATAGCGATCGCGTGACGCAATTCATGGATAACCCGCGCTTCAAGTTTTTTGAAGGCGACATCATGATCAACAAAGAATGGATTGAATATCACATTCGCAAATGTGATGTTGTTCTGCCGCTGGTGGCGATTGCCACGCCATCCACTTATGTGTCAGATCCGCTGCGCGTATTTGAACTCGATTTCGAAGCAAACTTGCCGTTTATTCGCTCGTGCGTGAAATACAAAAAACGGGTGATCTTCCCGTCGACGTCTGAGGTTTATGGCATGTGCAGCGACGAGGAATTCGATCCGCACTCCTCCAATCTGGTGTTAGGCCCAATTGAGAAACAACGCTGGATTTATTCGTGTTCGAAGCAGCTGATGGACCGCGTGATTTACGCTTATGGCTCACGAGGCGAATTAGATTTCACCCTGTTTCGCCCTTTCAATTGGATTGGCGCAGGCCTTGATTCCATTCACACGCCGAAAGAAGGGTCATCGCGCGTTATCACGCAATTCTTCGGCCATATCGTACGCGGCGAGCCGATTAAATTAGTCGATGGCGGCGGGCAAAAACGTGCCTTCACTTACGTCAGTGACGGCATCTCTGCGCTGACCAAAATTATCGCGAATGAAAATAACGTCGCATCGGGACAAATTTATAACATCGGCAATCCAAAAAATAATTTCTCGGTGCGCGAGCTCGCCACTATGATGCTGGAGCTGGCCAAGAGCTACCCCGAATACAAAGATACGGCCGCAAAAGTAAAGCTGGTTGAAACGACGTCCGGCGAATATTACGGCAAAGGTTATCAAGATGTGCAAAACCGCGTGCCAAAAATCGACAACACGATGAAAGATTTGAACTGGAAGCCGGAGGTCAACATGGCCGATGCGCTCAAGGGCATTTTTGATCACTACCGCATCGAGCTTGAAGACGCGAAGCAGTTGGTAAACTAAATGGAATCGTTATTGGTGGGCGTTGTGATGGGTTCGCATTCTGATTGGGATGTGATGCAGCACACGGCGAAAGTCCTCAAAGATTTTGGCGTCAGCTTTGAGCAGAAAGTTGTTTCTGCGCACCGCACGCCGGATGCGATGTTTGAATACGCCGCGACCGCGCGTGATCGCGGTCTCAAGTGCATTATCGCGGGTGCCGGCGGCGCTGCACATTTGCCCGGCATGATTGCCAGTAAAACTACTTTGCCGGTGCTGGGCGTGCCGGTGCCCTCGAAGCACTTGGCGGGGCAAGATTCGCTTTATTCGATCGTGCAGATGCCTAAAGGTATTCCTGTGGCCACGTTTGCGATTGGCGAAGCCGGTGCGGCCAACGCAGGATTGTTTGCGGTCAGCCTGCTTGCAAACAGCGATGCATCGCTGGTGGAAAAGCTGCGGGCCTATCGCGAAAGTCTGAAAGAGCAAGTCGCTGCGATGCATCTGCCTGAAATCATTTAACGATTCCGCCTCCATGATTCTCCCCGGAAAAATGCTGGGCCTCATCGGTGGTGGTCAATTAGGCCGCATGTTCACGATAGCCGCGCGCAATATGGATTATCGCGTCACGGTACTTGATCCGGATCCGCTGTCGCCGGCAGCAGAATTCGCCAGTGGCCATTTAAACACGGCCTACACTCATCCAATTTCGCTGGAAGAAATGGCCACCACCTGCGCAGCGGTGACCACCGAATTTGAAAATGCGCCTGCCGAAGTATTAATTGAACTGGCAAAGCGCACGACGGTTCGCCCCAGCGGAAATGCGGTCGCGATTGCGCAGGATCGCGAGCAGGAGAAAGGATTTTTTAAAGCCAAAGGATTCCCAGTCGGCCCGTTCGCCATGATTAAATCGGCGGCGGATATTGCGGCTGCACTTAAAGTAGTGAAGCTGCCTGCCGTGCTTAAAACGGCCCGTTTTGGCTACGACGGCAAGGGGCAGGCGCGTATCGCGAATGTGGGTGAGCTGGAATCTGTGCTGGCACACTGGAAATTTCCGCCGTCAATTCTCGAAGAGTTTATTGCGCTCAAATTAGAAATCTCGGTTGTGCTCGCCAGAGCGGCAGATGGAGAAATATCGGTTTTTCCGGTGGCTGAAAATCAACACGTAAATGGCGTACTCGATATCACCATTGCCCCAGCGCGCATCAGCACAGTGATTGCCGCCCATGCCACCGATATTGCGAAAAGACTCGCGGTGGCGCTCGATTATGTGGGCGTGCTGGCCGTGGAATTTTTCATTACGCATGATGAACAACTGCTGATCAATGAAATCGCCCCTCGTCCACACAACAGCGGCCATTACACGATCGACGCTTGTCGCTCATCGCAGTTTGAGCAGCAAGTACGCGTTTTATGCGGGCTACCGCTGGGCGACGCAACTCAACACTCGGCGGCGGTCATGCTTAATTTGCTGGGCGACATTTGGCGCGGGCCGGAAAAAAAGACCGCGCCAGATTGGCAGGCTGTGCTTAAACACCCCGGTGCGCATTTGCACTTATACGGCAAACGCGAAGCCCGCGCGGGCCGCAAAATGGGGCATGTGACAGTGTGTGATGCGGATTTAGCGGTGGCGTTAAAAGTCGCGTTGCAAATCAAAGCCGAATTGCAGATCGGTTGATTTTTGGCAGCCTGGGTTGTTTCGTTAAATCCAAACGCAACCAACACCGCATCTAACAGATGCAAACAGGATGCGCAGTGCATTTTGTTAACTCTCAAACGGAGTAACTCATGAATTTACGATCTTCTACCATCCGCCCGAACACTTTTTTGACTTGCCTCTCCGCCCTCTCCACCGCATTGCTATTCGCCACCAGCGGCAGCGCCCATGCTTGGGACTGGAATTGGGGCTGGGGCAAAAGCGTTTCGGGCTCGGGCGTCATCAAGACGGAAACACGCAACGTGACCGGCTTTACAGGCATTAAATTGTCGCTGCCCGCCAGCGTGCAAATCCGTCAAGGCAATTTAGAAAGCGTAGTAATTGAGACCGACGACAACATTTTGCCGCTGGTCGAGACGATTGTCGAAGATGGCCAACTCAAAATTCGCCCGCTCGAAAAAAATTCCAGCTTCAGAACCAAAACACTGAATGTCACCATCAACGCGAAAACGGTCGAGAGCATTGCGGCGGCGGGGTCCGGCAATGTGCGTGCAGATGGTGTAAAGGCGGACACACTCAAAATCAGCATCGCGGGTTCGGGGGATGTACAAATCAAAGCGATTGAAGCCGCGACGTTGAAAGTCTCGATTGCAGGCAGCGGCGATTTAACGGTTGGCGGTAAAGCGACCAACCTTGAGGCCTCCATCGCAGGCTCGGGTGAAGTGAAAGCCGCAAAGCTGGAAACGCAGAGCGCAAAAATAAGCGTGGCAGGATCGGGCAATGCGATCGTGTGGGCCAAAGAGTCGCTGAAACTGAGTGTCGCGGGCTCTGGGGACGTGCAATATTACGGCGATGCCAAGGTCAGTAAATCGATTGCGGGATCAGGCAGCGTGACGCGATTGGGTGCTGCGCCCGCGCAGTAAATCAGCCGATCTGTCGGGCCGCCGCAGCGCGTCTTAAAGGCTCATTCAAATATTAATGCCTAGCAAATACGAGGGTTTCAGGCCATTTAGTGCTTGAAACCCCCGTAGATATTGGGGTTTAGCAGTTGGTTTTGTAAATTACGTCTTTCCTAATAGGCGGTTCACCGTCCGCCCCACTAGCCACGCTAATCAACACGCTAATCAACACGTTAATCAACGCGTGAATCAACGCGTGAATCAACGCGTGAATCAACGCGTGAATCAATTAAGGCGCTACAAAATCACCCGATTTTCCGCCGCGCTTTTCGATCAAATGAATGCCTGAAATGTCCATACCGCGGTCGATCGCTTTCACCATATCGTAAATGGTCAGCAGCCCTGCCGACACCGCCGTTAACGCCTCCATCTCCACACCAGTACGGCCGATGGTTTCGACGGTGACGCGACACTCGATACTCGCTGCTGTCTCGTCGAGCATGAATTCAACGGCCACTTTGGTGATGATGAGCGGGTGCGCCAGCGGGATCAAATCAGGCGCGCGCTTTGCGCCCTGAATCGCGGCGATGCGCGCAATCCCAAGCACATCACCTTTTTTCGCTCCGCCGCTTTTAATCAGTTCAAAAGTGGCAGGCTGCATGTAAATATGTCCCGCCGCGACCGCAATGCGCTGTGTCTCGGGCTTGGCGCCCACATCCACCATATGAGCCTGCCCGGATTCGTTGAAGTGATTAAGTGATCGCATGGCAACTGGCTTGGTATAAGGTTAGTTTGAGGTTGATGTTAGCTTTGTTTTACGTCTGGTGGGATCAGTTTTGCCCGCTGTGATTCAGTGTGAAATGAGAATTTGCGCATTTTGACTGCGTCAGGTTGCAGTGCGGCTCAGTTGGTACAATCTGGTGTTATGCAGGTTTGCGATGGAACCGAATCTGCACTCAGTCGTCAAAGCTGGCGAACATCTAAAATCTTCATATAAATTTTTCATGCAAAGATTGTCAAAATTGTTGGGCACTCAGGTGCGTGCAGGTGTGAATCCTGTCAAACGTCTGCTTGGCGGTATTTTCGCTGGCGTCCACATTTTAGCGCTTGTGCTTCCGGTTTCCATGAGCGCAAACGCGCAAGGCCTGCCTGACCTGGGCGACTCTTCAGACGCTGTCATTTCTGCGCAGCAGGAACGCACCATTGGCAAACGGATTATGCTGGAGATACGCGGTGATCGCGCGTTTGTTGAAGATGCAGAATTGTCGGATTATATTTCGTCTCTCGGCAACAAAATGATCGCGGCGAGCCGTGGCAGCACCAACGACAATCGCCGCGATTTTGAATTTTTTCTGCTTAACGATGAATCCATTAACGCCTTTGCCCTGCTGGGCGGCTTTGTAGCGATTCATTCCGGTTTGGTACTCACGACTACTACCGAATCAGAACTGGCGGGCGTAATGGGCCATGAAATTGCGCATATTTTGCAGCGCCATCAATCGCGCGGCGCGGACGAGCAACGCAAAAACGCCCCGCTTCAATTAGCCATGCTGGCCGGTGCCATTATCGCGGCACGTTCCAACTCCTCGTCGTCCGGTCAGGCCACAGAAGCGATTGTGGCGAGCTCGGCGGCGCTGTCGTATCAGAATCAGCTTAATTACACGCGTGATTTTGAGCGCGAGGCAGATCGTATCGGCATTCAAGTCATGTCGCGCGCCAGTTTTGACCCACAGGGCATGCCAGGTTTTTTTGAGCGTATGCTGCGTGCCAATCGTCATAACGATGGTAAAACACCCGGCTACCTTCGCACCCACCCTTTAACCACCGAGCGTATTGCGGAAATGCAGGATCGTGTCGCCTCGATGCGTGCGGCAGGCAAGCGCCCGGCGGGAGAAAGCGGCGCATCATTCAGCAACGTTGAAGGCAGCGGCGGCTCGGTTCCGGACAGCGTGGAATACAAGCTGGCGCGGGCGAAATTACGGGTGATGAGCATGAGTCCTTTTGAGGCGGTGAACTACTTTAAAACCGAGATCGCGGCCAGCACCATTTTACGAAACCGCGCCGATGCTTATGGGCTCACATTGGCACTCACGCTCTCGCGCCAATTCGCGGCGGCTGAAAAAGAGCTGGCAGGTATACGCAACTGGGGCGGATCGGGCGGTACCATAGGCCATCCGTGGATCGAAAATCTGGCGGCGCAAATCAAAAGCGGCGAAGCTAAATTTGATGAAGCATTGGCAATTTATAAAACCGCGATGAAAAATTTCCCCGGTCAGCGCGCGCTGATGTACGGCTACATCGAAACGTTGTATGAATCAGGCCAGATAGACGCCGCGCTGGCAGCCGCGAATGAACAACTCAAAAGTATCAGCGATGATCCGCGCTATTACGAATTAGCCGCCAAAGGTTATGAACGTAAAAACAAGCATCTGGCCGAACATCGGGCGATTGGTGAAGCCTACTTTCGTCGCGACAATTTGGTCGGCGCGATTCAACAATTTGAGATCGCGGCAAAAGCAAAAGATGGTGATTTTTACGAGTCATCGGCCGTGGAATCCCGACTGCGAGAATTGAAAATTGCGTTCCGATCACGCCCGCTTTTGCCCGGCGAAAAGCGCGATAAAGAGTTGGACAAAGAGCTCGACAAAGAATTAGGCAAAGAGCCTTCATCCTTCTCGGCGCCTAAACCAACCACGCCTAAAGCCCCGACGTTCAGGTTTACAGCACCGAACCCGTCTGCCCTATTGCTACCGTCTAGCGATGTCTTTCCGCGTTAGCCGTCCCATGAAGCGATGGCCCCTTATCGCAGCAAAGTCGTTGCTCCTTTGGCTAGGAGTGTTGAGCGCTGCGCCTATGCTTGCCGTCGCCGTTACGCCAAGCATCTCAAATGGTCGGGCCATCTTTTTAGACGAGCGCAAAGGTAACTGCGCGGCTTGTCATAAGGTGCCCAACGATGCCGCAATTAAAAGCGCCTCCAGCATTGGCGCGCCTCTTGAAGCAATTAAAGCGCGTTATCCTGATCGAGCAAAGTTACGCGACGTCATCTGGGATTTCAGCAAAATCAACCCGAACACCATCATGCCGCCCTATGGCAAACATCGCATTTTAAGCAGCGACGAAATCGACGCTTTGGTGATTTATCTTGAATCGATTTAGCGCAATCTTTTTTGTTTTCTTGAGCTTAAGCGTCGCCGCGCCGGGCACTCATGCTCAAGTAGCAACAGTCATCAACATAACACCCGAGCAAGACCGGGCGGCATTGATTCAAGCGTTGCAAAAACGGCTGCCCGGTACGCGCCCCGACGATTGGATGGTGGGCAGCGCAGCCTACGAGCCCGGCATTACCGCGATTCCGCTGTCGGCCGATAACGCGACCAATACTGCCGACATTCTGGCGATTGGCAAAAAGCAATGGGAGCGCAAATTCAAGAACGGCAAAACTTTTTCGAATTGTTTCCCCAACGGCGGCAAGCGTATTGCCGCAAGTTACCCGCAATTTGAACCTTCTACCAAACAAATAGTAACGCTGGAAAGCGCGCTAAATCGCTGCCTACAACTTCACGGGGAAACCACTATCTCCCACGTCAATTCGGCAGAAATGGGGCCTCTGTCGGCGTATGCGCGCAGCCTTTCTGAGAACCAACCACTCAATATTCGCGTACTAGGCCAAAACGCACGTGAGCGATTTGATTCCGGACGGCGAATTTTTAACGCGCGCATAGGACAGCAAAATTTCGCATGCGCATCGTGTCACGTTCAGCATGCCGGTGACGTCTACGGCTCAAGTATGAGCTCGTCTGGCGGCACCGGAGGCGTTGGGGGCGTTGGGGGCGTTGGTGGTGGCGGGTTGGCGCCCGCCATCGGCTTGGCGGTTTCATGGCCACGCCTGCAACCCGGCGGCACCACCCGCAGCCTGCAATCCCAGTTTCAGCGCTGCTTCCAGCGCAGCGGCGCCGAGCCGTTCATGGAGGGTTCCGACGAATTTAATAATCTGGAATATTATTTGACGTACCTCTCCAACGGTTTACCGTTGCGGGCATTAGCGACCGCGCGGTAATACGCAGCGTCAGACCCAGCACTCGGTGCGCAGTGATCAGTAAAGCGCACGCTGTGCGAGAGGCGGTAGCGAAAAGTCTAGGAATAGCTGCCATGTTGATCCGACACTGAACAAGCCAATCTTCGTCGGGGATTCAGGCGTTTCATCGCATCGAAGCATGCTTGAGCCGAAGACGCCTTTAAAATACCATTTACGAATTATTTGCGACCCTGCAGTCACGCATTCGCCAATGCACCCACAAACGCACCCACAAACGCACCCATAAACGCACCCATAAACGCACATCTCTCCTCATAAAAATATGAATTTCATCAATCGAGTTTTCAAATTTCTGCTACGCGCCAAGGTGCTGGTGCCGCTCATTTTGCTGGCGGTTGTCATCGCTGGTGCTGCTTATTTTCAGAAAAAATCGGAAGCGAATAAGAGCGAACGCTACCGAACTGCGCTGGTAGACCGTGGCCCCGTAATTCAACGTATCAGCGCGAATGGCACACTAAATCCGGTCACGGTAGTCAATGTGGGCACGCAGGTTTCCGGCACGGTGGTGAAGCTGTACACCGATTTTAATCAACCTGTTAAAGCAAACCAGATTTTGCTGGAGCTGGACCCCGCGCTGATCAAGGCCAATATCGCGCAATTAGAAGCCGCCATGCGCTCCACCGAGGCGACCATGCGGCTCGCGGAAAGCACCTTGAAACGCAATACCGAATTAGTGGCAAAAGGCTTCATCACGCCGCAAGCGCTGGAGCAGAATTTGAAGGAGCTGGATGTTGCCAAGGCGCAAGTGGCGCAGGCGAAATCGCAGCTGGACCGCGAAAAAACCAATTTGAGCTATACCATTATTCGTTCGCCCATTGACGGCATTATCATTGACCGGAAAATCGATATCGGCCAGACCGTCGCGGCAAGTTTTTCGACCCCCACACTGTTTCAGATTGCCAAAGATCTGGAAGCCATGCAGATTGACACCAGCGTGGCTGAGGCCGACGTCGGGAGTGTCAAACAAGGCATGGATGTGCGGTTCACGGTTGATGCTTATCCTGATCGTGACTTCAATGGCTAAATTCGCCTGGTGCGATTGAATCCGACAATTCAGCAAAACGTGGTGACGTACAACGTGATTGTTGATGTGACAAACGAAGGAAATTTGCTCAAACCAGGCATGACCGCGCAGGTCAGCTTCGTGGCAAACCAGCGATTGGACGTGCTGCGCATCGCCAATGCGGCGCTTCGGTTCCGCCCCGTAAAAGACGAAAAAGCGGACAAGAAGGATAAGGATAAAGACAAGGACAAGGAAAAAGATAAAGACAGTAAAAAAGAGGACAAGAAAATCGCGGATGCCTTGAAAACAGACACGGCAAAGGCCGAAACCGCCGCGCTTGGTGAACGAATGAAGCGTCCGCCATCGCGGGTTTATAAAGTGGATGGTAAAGGTGAACTGGTTACGGTTGAGGTTCGCACGGGTATCGCGAGCAATCAATATACTGAAATTATTTCAGGCGAGATCAAGCCAGGTGACGGGCTGGTGATCCGTGATTTGCAGGATAAGAACGCGAAAAAATGATGAGTGCTGTGATGCCATCGGCGAACCGCGCGCCTTTTTCCAAAGTGGCCGAAAAAAACGCACGCGGGCCGCTGATTGCGCTCACTGATATTCGCAAAAGCTATTTCAACGGTGATCTGGAAACACCGGTATTGCACGGCGTGAATGTCACGATCAAGCACGGCGAGTTTGTGGCGATCATGGGCCAATCTGGTTCAGGCAAATCAACGCTGATGAATATCTTGGGCTGCCTCGATACCCCCACCAAAGGCAGCTATATTCTCAATGGTCGCGAGGTCGAAAAGCTCAGCGATAACGAGCTCGCGCAGGTACGAAATGAAACGATTGGTTTCGTCTTTCAGGGCTTTAATTTGTTGAAACGGATGCCGCTCGTCGATAACGTTGCGCTGCCGCTGCTTTACGCTGGCGTGAGTATGGCCGAGGCCCGCAAGCGCGCGGCCTTGAAGCTTGCGCAGACAGGATTGGGTGATTTTCTGAAACGGTTACCGAATCAAATATCAGGTGGTCAGCAACAACGTGTGGCGATTTCACGCGCGCTGGTGTGCGAGCCCGCACTGATTCTCGCCGACGAGCCCACCGGCAATCTCGACACCACCACCAGCGTGGAAATCATGAATTTATTTACGCGCTTGAACGAAGAGCAAGGTATGAGTATTTTAATCGTCACCCACGAACCCGATGTGGCTAAATATGCAAAGCGATTAGTACGGCTTAAAGATGGCTATGTGACCTACGATGGACCGGTGGCAGATGCGCATTTATAAAGTGAAACTCTAGTGTGGGCGGTTGCTTCAAGGCATAAATGGCCGGTGTGGCGCTCTGGTGCTCGTGTTTGCGAATTTGATATAGGCTAAGGCGAATGAATTTTTGGCAAGTCTGTTTGGAAGCGTTCAGAGCAATGAGCATTTCCGCGAGCGCGGGAAGCAGGGGCCCGCGCAGCGGGATGCGACCAGCGCGAGTCGGAAAAGATGCTCATTGCAGCAATTGGATCGGAGTACCTCGATGAATTTTTGGCAAGTCTGTTTGGAAGCGTTCAGAGCAATGAGCATGAATCGCCTGCGCGCGGGACTGACGATGCTCGGCATTATTATCGGCGTGGGCGCCGTGGTGTTGATGCTGGCCATCGGCGAGTCAGTGCGCGAGGACATCAATCGACGCATTGATACGATGGGCAGTAATGTGATGGTTATTCTGCCGGGCTCATCTACCTCCAATGGCGTTCGTGCAGGTCGCGGCGCCGCACAAACATTGACGCTGAGCGATTCTGCGGCGCTTGCCCAACTACCGGTTTTTTCAAATGTTGCGCCAATTGTGCAGCAGCCGTTTCAGGTAGCGAACGGCGCCAATAACTGGAACGCGACTGTGTACGGTGTCGGCCCGGAATATTTCGAGATCAAGGATTGGACCACCGACAAAGGCAGTTTATTCGGCGATGTAGAAATGCGCTCAGTGTCAAGAGTGGCGGTGGTGGGTAGTACAGTCGCCGCTAACTTATTTGGGGAGTCGGATCCCATCGGCCAAACCATTCGTATTCGCAGCCGTCCATTTGAAATTATAGGTGTGCTGGCAACCAAGGGCAGCGATTTGGGCGGAGGCGATCAGGACGATGCAATCTTCATTCCATTATCGACAGCGCGCCAGCAGCTTATTCGCAGTTGGACACCAGGGAGTATTCAATACATTCTGGCGCAGGCTGCAAGTGCGGAGCAGGTTCAAGAGGCGGTTTACGATTCCACCGAATTGCTACGCACGCGGCATCGTATACGTGAAGAGCAAGAGGATGATTTCACCGTGCGCGACTTGGCATCCATTGCCGAAGCAGCACAAGGCATTGCCACCGCGCTGACCCTACTGCTCGGCGCGATTGGCTCAATCTCGCTGCTAGTCGGCGGTATTGGCATCATGAACATCATGCTGGTGTCGGTCACGGAACGTACTCGCGAAATTGGTATCCGCATGGCGCTAGGGGCAAAGCGGCGCGATGTGCTGCTGCAATTTTTGACCGAGGCGATTGTGATCTGCGTGTGTGGTGGTGCGATTGGCGTGTTGCTCGCCTATCTGGGCAGTGTCGCGATTAGCAAATTGTCGCCCATGGAAGTTGGCATCTCCACATCGGGCATCATCATCGCGTTCAGCTTTTCCGCTTTGATTGGAATATTTTTTGGCTTCTACCCGGCTCGACGAGCGGCCGGTTTAAAACCGGTAGAAGCCTTGAGATACGAGTAGTGGATGCAAGTGATGCAACAAGTAACGGGGCAGCATCACAGCGCCCACTGGCAGAGTCCATGTCAACAGCCACGACATTGTTTGCGCTAATAATCTACGGTGATAAAACAGCCCGAAAAAAGATTGCGTGCGAGTTCACAGCGGAAATCGGTTAATCTTCTACCTTAAGAGCCTCATGCAGGTGGATATTCTTCGAGGCTCTCATTTTTGAAAGGATTGCCAATTGGCCAAGCCAAATTACGATTTTGCAAAGCGTCAAAGAGAGCTCGCGAAAAAAGCAAAAAAAGAAGAAAAACTTCGCAAGAAGTCTGAAGGCGGAGCCGAGTCCGATACTGACGCCAGTGCGGAAGGATCTGAAACCGACAGCGATGGCGCAGACGTTAAACCCGCTGCCGACGCCACACCTGATGCATAGATTTATCGCCTTCGTTCAGAGCTAGTTTATGAAAAATACCCTCAACGCCTTGTGCCTTTACTGTGGCTCAAGCCCGGGCAAAAAGCCTGAATACCGCGATGCGGCGGCCATGTTTGGAAGCACCCTGGCAGCGCGGGGCATCGACCTTGTCTATGGCGGCGGTAGCGTTGGTCTGATGGGCATCGCAGCAGACGCATGCCTTGCCGCAGGCGGACGCGTGATCGGTGTGATACCGCGCTTGCTGATGGAAAAAGAAGTGGGCCATAAAAACCTGACAAAAATGCATGTAGTGGAAAATATGCATGAACGCAAAGCGCTTATGACGTCACTTTCAGATGGTTTTATTGCATTACCCGGCGGCTATGGCACCTTGGACGAGCTGTTCGAGGCACTGACATGGCTACAGCTTGGTTATCATGGCAAACCCGTGGGCTTACTCAATGTGGCGGGTTTTTTCGATCATTTGGTCACGTTTTTAGGCCACGCTCGCGATGAACAATTTCTGCGCGGCTTGCATCATGATGCGCTGTCCGTTGATGCCAACCTGAATCAGCTTATCCATAAAATGCAAGATGCTGAGGCACCGGATACGGCGAAGTGGCTTGATCGATATAAATTGGCGGCTGTTGTTTAAAGAATCACTGCGCTTTACATGAACAACACGGATCGCGAAACAGATTGAATTTATATTGCCTGTTTACATCGTATGAGTAGGCCGATCTGATTTGGCGACCGGCGCCAAAATACCTTCAATTTTTTTCTTCAGCTCTTTGCCCACGTCGTTGTCCGGTAATTGAATTCCGACCCCTTGCGGACGGCTACCGGTGGTGTGCTGGGGATTGAGCCACGCGACTTTGCCGGTCAGCGGAATCTTGAGCGGCTCCTCAAGAAAAGATAACACCACCAGAATTTCGTCGCCGAGCTGATGCGGCTTATTAGTTTGCATAAACAAACCGCCACCTCGCAGCAGCGGCATCCAAGACGCATAAAGCGCGCTCTTGCCTTTGAGGTTAAGCGAAATCACGTCGGGACGTCGAATGGGGATTACGTTTGGTGGCGGGCTGGACATATTTTTGTGCGCTCTGCTTTAAAAATGGGACGATTTGACCTTTGCCAAAATGCACACTCTACCGTAACAACTTAGTCACTACTTTATCGCTTGTTGATACGATATTAGCAATTGTTCAAGCAAAAGTCTTGCATTTAAGGGATGACTGATACTACGGCGTGCCTGCCGAAGCGACGCTTCATAGCGAAACAGTTTGGGCAACTCGACTCGCGCCGCTAGTCTGGAAATCTCGCTTTTGTGGTCAACATGATGACTGACCTCACCCGCTAGTCTGGCCAGCACTAAATCAGCCACCCAGGTTTGTAGCCACGTAATAATGTTAACCAAATCGCTTTTTTCAAATGTTTGCGCGGCAGCAACGTAATCTGCGTTCGCATCGGTGAGTGCGCCCAAGAACGTCTGACGCTCGGTCTGATAGGTTCTGTCTGCAAACGCAATCGCATCAAGCGGCGCGCCACCCGCCATTGCCAGTGCTGCTTCTGGCTTCAGAATGCCTTGGCCGTTCAACCATTTTAATGATTCGTCGGTGGTGGGCGACGCCAGCAAAATTCGCTGACAACGACTGCGAATCGTGGCCAACAGGCGAGCCATTTGATCGGTCACCAGCAAAATTACGGTGCGGGGCGGTGGCTCTTCCAGCGTTTTCAGCAGAGCATTTGCGGCGGATAGATTCATGGTCTCCGCCGGAAAAATGACGAGCACGCGAAAGCCGTCGCGATGAGTGGAAAGCGTCATAAACTGTGCCAGCTCACGCACTTGATCAATCTTGATTTCCTTACTTTTTTTCTTTTCTTTGGCGCTTTCTTGGGTGCCGTCTTTCGTGCCCGCGCCATCTGTGGTGTCACCGGCGTCGGACTCGTCGTCCGATAAATTTTCGGGCACCAATTCGCGAAAATCAGGGTGATTGCCTTCGCGATACCAGCCGCAAGCATTACAGGTGCCGCAGGCAACGCCGTGCTCAGCAGATTCGCACAACAGCGATTGCGCAATTGCGCGCGCAAACTCTATTTTGCCAATGCCCTGCTTGCCATGGATCAGCAGCGCGTGCGGGAGGCTGGCGCGACGCAAAAGAATCTCATCCAGCGGCGCACGATGCCACGGCAGGAGATCAATCATGGCCGTTCATCGCGATCAAGCGCTGCCAACAGTATTGTTAGCGTTGAGCGAATGTCATCCATTGAACCCGCCGAGTCGATAACTTTGATTCGCCCCGGAAACTCAGCGGCACGTTTGAGATAAGCCGCTTTGACGCGACCAAAGAATTCATTTTGTTCACGCTCAAATTTATCCGGTTCTGATGTGCCCCTATCCAGCCTCTCGCGAGCGATGGCGAGAGGCGCGTCGAACAAAATAGTGAGATCGGGCTGCAAATGTCGATGCACCCAATCTTCCAAAATAGCGGCGCGGCTTTCAGGCAGGCCGCGACCTCCGCATTGGTATGCATATGTTGAATCGGTGAAGCGATCAGAAATCACCCACGCGCCCTGCGCGAGTGCGGGCTCGATTACCTTGGCCAAGTGCTCGCGCCGCGAGGCAAACACCAGTAGCGCCTCCGTCTCCGCGTGCATAGGTTCATTCAATACAATACCGCGAAGCGCCTCGCCCAGCGGCGTGCCGCCGGGCTCACGCGTGCGGATTACTTCAATTTTTCGGGCGCTAATCTGATCCGCGATAAACGCCAGATGCGATGATTTTCCTGCGCCGTCAATGCCTTCAAGCGTGATGAATTTGCCACGCATCAGCGGCCCAGCTGGTATTTGGCGACCGCACGATTATGTTCTTCCAGCGATGCTGAAAAATAATGCGTGCCGTCACCCTTGCCCACAAAATAAAGTTTTTTTGACACCGCAGGCTTGACCGCAGCTAGTAGCGATCCCCATCCGGGCATCGCAATGGGCGTCGGCGGCAATCCATCGCGAGTGTAGGTGTTGTAGGGCGTATCGGAGGTCAAATCGCGCTTGCGAATGTTGCCATCATAGCTTTCACCCATCCCGTAAATTACGGTGGGATCGGTTTGCAAACGCATTGGAATACGCAAACGGTTAATAAAAACCGCGCCAATCAATGGCCGCTCTTCAGCTTTACCGGTTTCTTTTTCGATAATCGACGCCATCTTCAGCGCATCGTACGGCGTTTTGTAAGGCAGGTTTTCATCACGCATCGCCCAAGCTTCATCCAGTTTTTTCCTCATTGCCTGATAGCTTGTCTTCAGCAGTTCGACATCAGTTGATCCGGCCGCAAATCGATAGGTATCCGGAAAAAACAACCCCTCGGGATAGGCTTCAGTGGCACCAATACGTTTGAGTACCTCCGTATTCGACAAACCTTTGAGCAACACTTTCACGCCATCGGTTTTCTCGAGGCGCGCACGCATGTCGGCGAAAGTTGATCCTTCGACAAACGTTACTGAAACAGGAATAACGTCGCCGTCGTTCAATTTCTGCAGTAATTCAAGCGGCGTAACGGCAGCGTCAAGCCTGTAGCTTCCGGCCTGGATGCCCGTAGCTTGGTTGGTGAGGCGACCCAGCAGCCAAAGTGATTGTGGCTCAGGCAACAGGCCCTGCTCGGTGAGCTGTCTTGAGAGCGTTTTCAGCGACGCGCCGGGCCTGACCGTAAAATCAAACACTGAAGCAGTAAGCCCCGTTTTCGGCTGCTCTGCAATCGGCAGCGGCAAACTATGGTGAGCAAAATAATATAGCCATCCCACGACCGCAGCGACGGCAGCAAATACGAGCGACAACAGTCGTGTGAAAACGCGTTTCATCGCCCAAGACTGATGGGGTCTAAAACTGTATCGTCCGCAAACAACCGTGTCGCCTAGGAAAAACGCTTGAACACGAGCGTGCCGTTGGTGCCGCCGAAGCCGAACGAGTTTGATAGCGCAACATCAATCTTCAGATCACGGGCGACGTTCGCGCAGTAGTCCAGATCACACTCTGGGTCCTGATTAAAAATGTTAATCGTTGGCGGAGAGATTTGGTTTTTGATCGCTAGCGTTGTAAACACGGCTTCGATACCCCCCGCCGCGCCCAGCAAATGACCCGTCATTGATTTCGTGGAGTTCACTACCAGCGAGTATGCCTGATCGCCAAACGCTGCTTTCATCGCCGCAGTTTCGTTTTTATCGCCCAGCGGCGTTGAAGTACCGTGCGCATTAACGTATTGCACATCTGACGCATTGACCTTTGCGTTTTTAAGTGCCGCCAGCATACCGCGGCGCGGTCCGTCCATATCGGGTGCAGTAATATGATTAGCGTCCGCGCTCATACCCATACCGCTTAACTCAGCGTAAATACGAGCACCGCGTGCTTGCGCGTGTTCGAGGGACTCTAACACCAGTATTCCTGCGCCCTCACCGAGTACAAAACCATCGCGGTCACGATCAAACGGGCGGCTTGCTGTTTCCGGTGAATCATTGCGCTCTGACAGCGCTTTACAGGCACAAAAGCCACCGATTCCTGCCATGCTGACAGTGGCTTCAGCCCCACCAGCGATCATGACATCGGCGTCGCCATATTCAATAAATCTCGCCGCATCACCGATACAGTGAGCGGCGGTAGTGCAGGCAGAAACCATCGAAACGTTAGGCCCTTTGAGGCCATAGAGAATCGAAATCATTCCTGCGACCATATTAACGATCGAACCCGGCACGAAAAATGGCGAAATGCGGCGCGGGCCTTTTGCCACTATTTCGCGCACCGTATCTTCAATCATCGGCAAACCGCCAATACCAGAGCCGACATTGACGCCAATTCGTTCAGCGTTTTGTTCGGTCACGATCAGGCCCGCGTCGTCAATCGCCATTTTGGTCGCAGCGATACCATAATGAATAAAAGAGTCCATGCGCCGGACTTCTTTGGCCGACATCCAATCCGCTGGGTTAAAGTTTTTTAACTCCCCCGCGAATCGAGACGGCAATGACGATGCGTCAAATTTGGTAATAGGGCCGATACCGCTTCGGCCATTCACGATATTGTCCCAAGCTTCTTTTAGCGAATTGCCAACCGGTGAAAGGATGCCGAGACCCGTGATTACAACGCGTCGTTTACTCATGACTCATCAATTGAAAACGTGCGAAAAATAATGGTGAATATGAAACGAAAAAGGGCACAGATTATTCATATGCGCCCCGGTTTCCAGAATTACTTTTTGTTTGAATTGATGTAGTCAATGGCTTGCTGAACATTAGTAATTTTTTCAGCGGCTTCATCAGGAATCTCAGTCTCGAACTCTTCTTCGAGCGCCATGACGAGCTCAACGTTATCAAGTGAATCCGCGCCCAAGTCTTCAACAAACGAAGATTCGTTTTTGATGTCTGCCTCGGCGACACCCAATTGTTCAGCTACAATTTTTCTAACGCGTGCTTCGATGCTATCCATTCGTGCTACCTCCAGATTTATTGACAATGTATTTTACCAAATTGCCCGCAAACAATTGTTTGCAGTTAAAAATATAAATAATGCGATTTCTGCTCCGACTATTGCCACCGACTGTTGCAAATAACGCAAACTATTCCATCAGCATACCGCCGTTAACGTGAATGGTATTTCCCGTAACGTACGATGCATGAGGCGATGCAAGATAGCACACTGCATGCGCGACATCTTCAACTTGTCCTAAGCGGGCTAATGGCACGTTTGCCACTAGCTTCGCGACGTGCTCGGCAGAAAGTGATTTGGTCATATCGGTTTCAATAAATCCGGGCGCAACACAATTTACCGTGACGCCGCGGCTGCCGATCTCACGCGCAAGTGCCTTGGTAAAACCAACCATACCCGCTTTGGCTGCCACGTAATTTGTCTGGCCCGCGTTACCCATAAAGCCCACCACAGACGCAATATTAATTATGCGGCCTGATCGTGCTTTCATCATGGCTTTGACCACCGCACGGCTGAGGCGAAAAACCGAGGTGAGATTGGTATCGATTACGGCTTGCCAATCCTCATCTTTCATCCGCATCAGCAGCATATCGCGAGTAATGCCCGCGTTATTAACCAAAATCGAAATGCTGCCAAATTGTGTTTCGATGCCTTTGACAAGCGCATCAATCCCATTTGCATCCTGTACGTTCAGCACCAGACCAGTACCCGTCAGCCCGGCATCATTTATTGCCTGGGAAATGGTCGCCGCTCCGGATTCTGAGGTGGCGGTACCGATCACAGTGGCTCCAGCCTGCCCCAATGATTTCAAAATCGATGCGCCAATACCGCGAGTAGCACCGGTAATCAGCGCAATCTGGCCGATTAACTGGTTTTCAACTTGGCCGTCAACGTGCCCATCAGGCGACGACATGACCTGCCCTTTCGTTTGACCGACAATTTACAAATTGCAAAAATAATTTATTCATTACTTAACGCTTCCATGGCTGCTGTTAAAGATGGAACATCAGAAACAGCCAGACAACTCAAAGCGGGCTCAATCCGACGATTCAATCCCGTCAACACTTTTCCAGGAACGCACTCAATCACCGTTGTCACGCCTTGCTCGGCCATCGATTGGATAGTCTCGATCCAGCGAACCGGCCGATAAAGCTGTTCAACCAGCGCGTTTTTTATCAGCGCCGGATCGGTGAAGGCGGCCACATCAGCGTTTTGAAGTACCGGCCTGGCTGGCGCAACGATGTTGATGTTTTTCAAATATTCCCTCAGCTTTTCTGCTGCGGGTTTCATTAAGGCGCAATGCGATGGCACACTCATCGGTAACAATAAAGCTCGCTTGGCGCCTCGCTCTTTGGCGAGAGCTATGCCACGTTCAACCGCCGCCCTATGCCCCGCGATCACGATCTGACCTGGTGAATTCAGATTAACGGCCTCGAGCACCTCGCCAGCTGCGGCCTCGCTGCATAGCGCGATAATCGCATCTACCTCCAGCCCTAGAATCGCCGCAATAGCACCCGTGCCATCTGGCACCGCGTCCTGCATTGCCTGTGCACGAAAACGTACCAGCAGCACCGCGTCTGTAAACGACAAAGCACCGGTCGCCACCAATGCTGTGTACTCGCCGAGGCTATGGCCCGCGTACATTGAGGCATGTGTGGTGTCGCCAGCACGATGATTAGCGGCAACCTCACACCATGCGCGAAATGTTGCCACGCCAGCGGTCAGCATAATTGGCTGAGTGTTAATGGTCTGCGCAAGCGTTTCAACCGTTCCTTCAACGATCATTTTCCACAGATCTGTGCCGATTAATTGCGAAGCCTCGTCAAATGTGGCCTTGACCACCGGCATGCTTTCGAAGCCCGACATCATGCCAACGGATTGAGAACCTTGCCCGGCAAACGTAAGTGCGAATTTTTTCATATCAGATTGGCTTTTACGGGCATTACCAGGTTAAAAGCGATGCGCCCCAGGCGAAACCACCGCCCAATGCGGCCAGTAATACCGTATCACCCGTTTTGATTTTGCCTTCTCGAACGCACGTGTCCAAGGCCAACGGCACGGACGCAGCAGACGTATTGCCGTGTCGATCCACCGTCAACACGACTTTTTCGTCTGGCAAAGCTAATTTTTTGGCAGCATGCATGATAATGCGCCGGTTGGCCTGATGACATACAAACCAGTCAATATCGTTTGGCTTCATGTTGTTTGCGTTTAAAGCTTCCCACGCAACATCTTCAAATGCCTTCACCGCAAATTTATAAACGCCACTGCCATCCATTTTTAAAAATGGGCTGCCACGCACTTTCCCGTTTTCCAGTGAGCCTGGGGTGCACAGCATTCCCCGATAACTGCCATCCGCGTGAAGGTGTGTCGAGAGAATACCGGGTGTTTCAGAAGCTTTTATCACCACTGCGCCTGCTCCGTCGCCGAATAGAACGCAGGTGCCGCGATCAGTAAAATCAATAATTCGGGAGAATATTTCTGCACCAACAACTAGCGCACATTTGGATGCGCCCGTTTTTACAAATTTTTCGGCAGTCGCCAGCGCGTACACGAAACCCGCACACACGGCCTGCACATCAAACGCGATGCATTGCTTGACACCGAGCTTATCCTGGAGAATGCAGGCGGTCGCGGGGAACACCATATCGGGCGTTGAGGTGGCAACAATGATCAGATCAACCTCGGACGCTGATACTTGCGCCGCCAGCATCGCGCGCTGCGATGCGATGAGCGCCAAGTCGCTCGCGCTTTCATTCTCGGCCGCGTAGTGGCGCTCGCGTATGCCGGTACGAGACACGATCCACTCATCGTTGGTATCAACGAGTTTAGCCAGGTCATCATTCGTCACGAGTTTTTCAGGCAGGTAGCTGCCGGTGCCGACAATGCGCGCGTAAACCGTCATGCCGCTTCCTCCATTTTTGCGGGCTGAGGTGACATCAATCCGTTCGCGTGGAGGCGCTCTATTTCTTTGGTGATTAATGCCAGCAAATCGTGTTCGACCTCGGAGGCGGCCCGCTCCAGCGCTTTGGAAAACGAATAAGCGTCTGCCGACCCATGACTTTTCACAACCACACCGCGCAACCCAAGCAGCGCAGCCCCGTTATAACGACGGTGATCCACTTTCTTGCGAAAGCCGTTAATCACTGCCGTTGAGGCAAACGCTGCCATTTTGCGAAAAATGTTTTTGGTGTATTCCTCTTTCAGGAAATCCCCCATCATTTTCGCCATGCCTTCCGATGTCTTGAGCATCACATTACCGACAAAACCGTCACAAACAACAACGTCGGTAGTACCTTTAAAAATATCGGTGCCCTCCACGTTGCCATAAAAATTCAAGTGGCTAGCTTTCAGCAACTCGCTCGCCGCCTTCACTTTTTCGTTTCCTTTAATGTCTTCGGAACCGATATTGAGCAGACCGACCGTAGGGCTGACCTTGTTATCCACCGCAGTAGCAAGCATCGCGCCCATGATGGCGAATTGGAGCAGATGTTCTGGCGTACATTCAGCGTTTGCGCCCAAGTCGAGCGCGTACACCACGCCTTTACGGGTGGGGAGCGCCGCGCATATGGCCGGGCGATCAATCCCCGGTAATGTTTTAAGCACAAATTTGGCTGTACCCATCAGCGCTCCCGTGTTGCCTGCGGATACGCAGGCGTGCGCTTCGCCAGATTTGACAAGGTCGATGGCGATACGCATTGAGGAGTTTTTCTTGTTGCGGATGGCTGAACGAATATCTTCATTCATGCCCACAACGTCCGGCGCCTCCATGACTTTTAAGCGCCCATCTTGTACCGCAGCCTTGGCGGTTGCACCTAGCTTCGCCAGTTCTGCTTGTATAGCGCCACTTCTGCCGACGACGAGCACGCAGCAACTTATCGCCTCACTGAGGAATTGCACAGCCGCCGGAACAGTAACTGATGGGCCGTGATCTCCGCCCATCGCATCAATCGCAATAGTAGTCTGCATTTTGTGGGAACCGCTTCCCCTAAGAAGCGAGTCCGGGCAGTTTATCTTGTTATTTAACGACTTTGATGACGCGGTTGACTTTGTCGTCGCCGCACGTTTTGAGGTGTCGTCTCCTAACAGCGGCGCCCGCAAAATTTATTCATCAGCTTTGGTTTTAATAACTTTTTTTCCGCGATAGTAACCGGTAGGCGATACATGATGACGCAAATGCGCTTCACCCGTGGTGGGCTCAACAGCAAGCGCCGGGCCAACCAGAAAGTCGTGCGAACGATGCATGCCACGTTTTGAAGGGGATTTTTTGTTTTGCTGAACTGCCATGGTATTTCTCCTGAAATTCTGAAACTAAAATGAAAGATGCGTAAAACAAACTTCTTTTTTTCCGGCTAACGGGCACTTTTCAGCGCTGCCAATTTCGCAAAAGGCGATGCCTTTTTTTCCTTGACGTCCGCGCCCCTGATCGGATCGTCACTGATTGAATCGTCAATTCTTGAATCGTCAATTCTTGAATCGTTATCACTCAATCCAGCATCCATGCTTGCTTTGCTTTTTTTGACCGATACTTTTTTTGCACGGCTTTGTTTCTCTACCGCAATCGCCCAAAGTGGCAAATCAAGCAAAATCTCTTCCTCGATCAACTCCTGAATATCGATTTCTTCGCCCAGAGTCACATAATCTTCATCAGGCGCTTCATCTTCGAGCGGTGGCAGCTCGGATTCCTGGTTTACTAGCACCAGGCGACTCTGGATTGAAAGATCGTATTGCTGCGGCTCTAAAGTTTCGGGGTCTGCCACCAAAAACCAACCCGAAATTATACACTTAAGACGCTGAACTCGTCTACCCGCAACATCTACTGTTTCGCTGCCCGTCACTGTGTATTGAATTTGTCCTTCTTTACCAGCGAGGAATGGCGTTAGTCGCGGCAATTGCATCGGCAAAAAGTCGCCGGAAATGGATTGCTGTTGTCGAACAAATCGTTCTAGATTGAGTGTTGAGGTCATACAAATTTAATACGAAATTAGGGACTGCCAAGAAACCAGCTAAACGCCTTATATAATACGGTTTAACCATATAGAAGTCAAAAAGCCATTGATTTTGAAGATAAAAATAATCCTTGCCTCTACTTCGCGCTACCGCGCTGAGCTATTAAGTCGTCTCCACATTCCGTTCGACATTGTGAAGCCGGAGGTAGATGAAACGCCGCTCACAGGTGAAAGCCCGGCTGACACTGCCCTTAGATTATCGATTGCTAAAGCCGTAGTCGTTGCTGAGTCGATAAACGCAGCATCACGCCACGACATTGACCATTCCGAGCCAACTCGTACGCTAATTATTGGTTCCGACCAAGTGGCCGATCTCAATGGTCAACAACTGGGCAAACCCGGCGCACGTGATCGCGCAAAAGCACAGCTGCAAGCCATGCGCGGGCACACAGTCATTTTTCATACTGCGGTGGCGGTAGTGCATGCTGAAACGGGGCGCACACAATCGCTGATTGTCCCCACAGAGGTCGCCTTTCGCCACTACGGTGATAGCGAAATAGAGAATTATCTCGACCGCGAAAACGCGCTGGATTGTGCAGGTAGCGCCAAATCAGAGGGTTTGGGAGCCGCACTTATTTCGCGCATGACCAGCAATGATCCAACGGCGCTAATTGGCCTGCCGTTACTCGCGCTTACCGATATGCTTGCGCAGGAAGGTTGTCGGGTGTTGGCATGACCGCGCCCGACACATGGGGGAAGCTTTATTTGCTGCCGACCAATTTGGCCGAATCATTCAGGCCACAACAAATACTTCCTAATGAGGTCATTTCAGTTGCGCAGCGGCTTGATCATTACATCGCTGAAAACGCGAAAACAGCGCGCGCATTTATTAAAGCTATTGGCATTTCTCGGCCACTGCAAGAGATCTCCATTGTGGAGTTGGACAAACATGCCAAACAAGTCGGCGTCGATTCTGCTGATGAATTAATTTCATCATTTTTAAAACCACTTTTCGCTGGATTTGATGTTGGCTTGGTTTCTGAGGCGGGCGCACCCGCGGTCGCGGATCCGGGCGCTGTCGTCGTCGCCGCGGCTCACAAGGCTGGGATTAGAGTGGTGCCGCTTGTGGGCCCTTCATCGATTTTATTAGGCTTGATGGCTTCCGGCTTGAATGGCCAAAAATTCGCGTTTCATGGCTACCTACCGCAAGAAAAAACATCCCGCATAAGAGCCATCATGGAATCTGAGCGCGAGTCCAAACAAAAAAATATGACCCAGATGTTTATCGAAACACCGTATCGCAACGGACCACTATTTGCGGACCTCGTTGCCACGTTAAATCCTGCCACCCGGCTTTGCATTGCAACGAATTTGACGGGCTTGACAGAGAACGTACTAACATTGCAAGTTTCCCAATGGCGGGCCAAAAAAATTGAAATTGAGAAGGCACCAACTTTGTTTTTATTTTTAGCGTAGCGCTGTTCTGCTCTGCCCTACTCTGCTTCCATCCGTTATATCATTTTGAGCGTCAACGTGTTTCGCTTCAGTTGTTGGCCTCGGGGCTTGATTAAGCAATCAGTTCTGGTAACGGCGTAAATATATTCTGCTTGGCCAACATGGGTTCCAACTCTTTGGCTGAAAGTGGCACACTGAAATAATAGCCTTGACCAACCATACAACCTTTTGCCCTTAACAAACTCAACTGGCCTGCGGTTTCAATACCTTCTGCAATCACATCAAGATCAAGACTTTTTGCCATGTTGATGATCGCCACCACGATAGCCGCGTCATTGGGGTCGACGGTGATATCCCGCACAAAACTTTGGTCAATTTTCAATTTGGTAATGGGCAGCCGCTTCAAATAGGAGAGGCTTGAATAACCAGTACCAAAGTCATCGACCGCCAAATGAATACCCATCGCCGCAATTTCATTCAGCAGACCAATACTGCCCTCACCTTGCCGCATCACTTGGCTCTCAGTGATTTCAAGCTCGAGAAACTCTGGCGCGAGACCGGTACGGGCCAGGATGCCATTCAGCATTTCAATAAAGTTTTTATCGCCCAATTGGCGCGCCGAAAGATTCACCGCGATGCGTCGCTTTGGCAGCCCCATATCGTGCCACGCTTTATTTTGGCGGCAGCTCTCCTCAAGCACCCACCGTCCCAATTCATTGATGAGCCCGGTTTCCTCAGCCAATGGGATGAACTCTCCGGGCATCATGATGCCGCCTTGTTCGGTGACCCAGCGTACCAACGCCTCGTAGGCGACAATAGCACCGGTGCTTAGATCGATTTGCGGCTGGTAAACCAGCGAAAAGTTACCGTTCTTGACGGCCACGCGGAGGCTCGATTCCAGCGCCGCGCGCCGTTTCACCGCAATGGTCATCTGCGGCGTAAAGAATTGGAACGTATTTTTGCCAAGGCTCTTGCTATGGAACATTGCTGTGTCAGCATTTTTTAGCAGGGTAGATGCGTCTTTTCCGTCATCCGGATAAACCGCGATTCCGATTGAGCCTGATACGTGCTGATCCGCGCCGTTGACCTTGAACGTTGCGCGCAGGCTTTGTAGAATTTTTTGCGCTACACGGGTAGCACCCTGATGCCCTTCAAGTTCATCCAGAAGCACAATAAATTCATCGCCACCCTGCCGGGCAATGGTGTCATGGGTTCGCACTGATTCAGTAAGGCGGTTAGCCACCCGCCGAAGCAAATCATCACCCGCGTCATGGCCCAGGCTGTCATTGATATTTTTAAAGTTATCAATATCGATGAACATCACAGCAAATTTTTTGGTTGATCGTTCCGAGCGCGAAATGGCAGTCGAAATACGATCCTGCATCAGCGAGCGATTGGGCAGCCCCGTTAACGCATCGTGATAAGCCAGATGTGCGACCCGCTGCTCAATAGCGCGGCGCTCCGTGACGTCGCGAGTATTCACCACGATGCCGCGCACGGAAGGCACATTAAGGCAGCTCTTGCCAATAGATTCCATCACGCGCCACGAGCCATCTCGTGCCTGCACACGAAATTCAAAAGGCTTATCAATAAAGCCGTTTTGAACCAGCTCAGCAAATCTGACGCGCATCGACATAACATCATCTTCGTGCACAAAGTCATATTGACTACGACCCACCATTTGCTGGGGATCAACCCCCAACAGGTGACGCACAGACGGACTTTGGTAGGTGATAACGCCCTCCGCGTCCAACACGGTAACGATGTCCATCGCGCTCTCTGTCAACACCTGGAATCGTCCTTCCGACGCCTCCAGTGCGCGTTTTACCTGCTTAAAATCGGTGATATCCGTCAACACGCCAATCAAACCTACAGGCTTGCCATCAGGGCTCGTAAAGCTGCTGATATGCTTCACCATCTGGCGCTCAATACCGGCACCATCCTGCAGGGTTACCTCGCTCGCAACCGATTTGCCATTCTGCAAAACATCACGATCCTCCATCAGCGCAAGGTGGGCCATATCGGGGCTTAACAGGTCTTGCGGTGTTTTTCCGATCCAATCTTCCCGGCGCATCCCCATGAACTCTTCCCAAGAGCGATTAAAACCCAAATATTTATCGTCCAAGCCTTTGTAAAAAATCTGGTTTGGAAGCACTTCAAGCAGCTCTTTAGTGAAGTGCAGTTGTTGATCCAATGTTCGTCCGGTTCGCTTAAGCTCGGTAATGTCGGAGCAAGTAAGCAAAATGCCAACAATCTTCTGTTCCAAACCACGCAGCGGTGCCGCAGAAATACTGATCTCGCGCACCTGATCTGGATTGGCGTCCCACACAATTTCAATATTGCTGACCATCTGCCCCGCCATCACACAGCTGCGAATATCCGCCGTGACCAATCGCGGTTGACCATTGGCGAGGGGGAGTGGTTTGCCGAGCACATCTGCTTCATCAATACCGAACATGCGCTCGGCGGCGGGATTCCATAGCGTGACGATGCCGTTGGGTGTGATGGAGTAAATCGCTAGCGGGGATGTTTCAACAATCGCACGCAGCGACTCATTCAAGGCGCGCAGCGTTTCCTGTGACGCATGATATTGGGATACATCCTCAATCGAGCCCAAGCCATAGAGCGGCTCTCCAAGCGCGCTGCGAACCGCGACCCCTGAGCGTTGCGCCCACATCACCGAACCGTCTTTGCGCAAATATCGTTTTTGCTTACTGACTGCCTGAACGCCACTCCCCATCATCTCGCTGGCCGTCTCGTCGTTGTCGTCGCGATCATCTGGATGGGTAATTTCGTGAAACTGTTTGCCAATCAATTCTTCGCGTGAATATCCCAGCATTTCACAGAAACGACGGTTTACCACCACAAATCGTCCCAACACATCCACCTGCGTCAGGCCAATACCGACCAAGTCAAATGCTTCGCGAAACTTGCTCTCGCTTTCAGAAAGTTCACGTTCACGCTGACGTACTGACGATGCGAGGACTTCCATGGCATTGCTCAGTTCTTCGAGCTCGCGGAACTCGTGCCGCATGTTCGAGGACCACGGATACAAGCGGATATCGTGTTCTTTCAATTCGCGGGTGAGCCTTAGAATCGGCGCACTAATCTGCCGAGCAATGAGCGCACCCAACGCGCATGCGATGCCGACTCCACCAACGCCCCACATCAACAACGTATTGCGCAGCTTTTGTGCTACTTCCGGGGGTAGCGACATGTCGCTCAAAACGCCGCCAACCAATGCACCCAGCACCAATGCCATCACCAGTACCACAGCGGTCATGCCGATAACGATTCGTAATGTCAGGCCAGACGGCAGGTGTCGCGATGTTGACGGCTTGCTCGGCTCCTCAATGGGCTTTATTCGCAACTTAGGCGACTTAGTTTTATTCACCTGATTGTCAGTGATTTTTTCAGTGCGCTTTTTACGAGTAGCCGTTGCGCTATCCACATCGGCGTGCGGGGCCGCTAAATTTTCGGCGGCGGAAGGCGATGCAGGCGTGCGTGCGGATGCTGTCTTTAACAACGGGCCAGGCAGTGGCGACGACGATCGCAAGGACGCTGACCGTGACGGAATACGTGAAAGGTCTCGTTCAAGATTTATGTCTTCCGGGCTACGATTACTTGCCATTCGATTTTTCTGAGGGTTGGCGGCCAGCAAAATTTTTAGGTTACGTTCGCTGTACCAGGTTTTACGTCACATCCTTTACTTCACATCCTTGAAGCAATATTTCGACATCCATTTACATCTCATCCTGCTACTTTTATACCACTCTGCGCCATTGATTTTCGGTACGTTTTTCACGATGCGTCACCGTTATTTTCATTTTCCCGCAGCAAAAAACCGTCCACCAACACCACGTGGTTGTCGACTTCGCAAACTTGGACCTTGTCGAGCAACAAACCCTTGCAAGGCCCATCCGCGCATAGACCCGAATTTACTTCAAATACCGCCCCATGCGTCGCACAAACTAAGTATAACCCCTCATCATCAAACACCTCCCCCGGCAGCCAATCAAGCTCGGTGTAGCGGTGCGGACACTTGTTGACATAGGCATAAATTTCGCCCCCAAACGCCACTACAAAACAGGACAGTTTTTGTAAATCTTGCGAATTTTTCACACCGCGCCGCATCATAAAGCGGATCGCTTTGCCGCCGCTAACGCTCTCAACCAAATCAGCGCGGGCGCAAATCACTTGCGAAGTATCAACCATGTTGCATTAACCATGCTGTTAGTTCGGTCACATTTTCAACAATTACCATCGACGGCCGCGTCGATAATACGGCCATTGAATGAGCGCCATAGCCCACGCCCACTGCTGATACTCTCGCATTACGCGCGAGGTCAAGGTCGTGGGTCGTATCGCCAATCATCAGCACTCGATCCGCAGCCACATTCGAGAACTCTATCAGCCGCAGCAACATATCGGCATCAGGTTTGGGCATGCCCTCGTCACCACAGCGGCTGAAGTCAAAATATGGTTTGAGTCCGGTACGCTGGAATGCCCGTTCCAACCCTAACCGGGGCTTGCCTGTTGCGACGGCCAAAAAGCGATTCGGGCGCTGCAATTGCGGCAACAGCTCCCTGACCCCGGCGTAGAGTGTCGCCTCATGATCGCGCGGCACATAATGCTCGCGAAAGCGTTCCGCAAACCGCATTCGATCTGCCTCATCAAGTTCTGGAAATAACATCTCAGTCGACCGATGAAGCCCTAAGCCAATAATACTTTTGGCTTGCACCATCGTGGGCTCGCGGAAGCCTAAATCGCGTGCCGCCAGTTGAATGCATTCGGCAATTAATCCAGTGGAATCGCTTAGCGTGCCATCCCAATCGAAGACTACCAAGTCAAACCGGTGTTCGTTCATGCCGACGCGGCCTGTTTAGCCGCAAGTTGACGCGACCTGAGAAACGCCAGATAGCGCACCAGGTCTGGAGGCTGGGGCGATTCAATGGTCAATAACTCGCCGGTTAGCGGGTGCGCGAAACGAACCAGCCGCGCGTGCAAAAACATACGCTTCAAACCGCCATTTTTTGTCGCTTGTGCAATTTTATTCAACGCAAAATCGCCGTATTTATCATCACCGATGATCGGAAAGCCGAGATACGTCAGATGCACGCGAATCTGGTGGGTACGACCAGTGCGAATATCGCAATTGAGCAACGTTGCCATGCCGAGGCGCTCCACACGCGTAAAAATGGTGTGCGCATCCTGGCCGTCTTCTTCATCCACAGATACGCGTTTTTCGCCACTTGCGGTGACGCGTTTGGCGAGTTTCACGCGCACATGCCGCTTCTCATCCGGCCAATCGCCTTTTACCAACGCATGATAGTTTTTCTCCATGCGGGTGTCGGTATCGCCGCGCAACATCGCATGCAATCCTGTCAGCGCGCTACGTTTTTTCGCCACCAACAAAACCCCCGACGTTTCACGATCAAGGCGGTGTACTAATTCCAGATATTTGGCGTCAGGCCGCTGCGCGCGTAGCGCTTCGATCACACCGAAACTGACGCCGCTACCGCCATGAACCGCCAAGCCAGCCGGTTTATCGATGGCCAGTAATGCATCATCTTCAAATAGAACACTCAAGCTCTGGCGGGCTTTTACAGCCATATTTGCCTCGAACGGCACGCCAGTACTGGGGATTGCTGTATTCGCGGTACGAATTGGCGGAACGCGAACCATGTCGCCGTCAACCAGACGGTACGCCACATCAATCCGGCCCTTGTTCACCCGAACTTCGCCCGAGCGGACGATTCGATAAAGATGACTTTTGGGAACCCCCTTAAGGATTGCCGCCAAAAAATTATCCAGCCGCTGTCCCGAGTGCGCCTCATCTATTTTCAACGTTGACGCCGCATCCGCACTAGGTGACGCCAAGCTTTTTTTTGCTGCGGCCGGTATTTCAACTTTTATCGCCGACTTACCCCCCTGACGGGCTTTTGGATCGCTCTTACCAGTAAGTGCCATGTTAGGTTATACTTTTATCTCGTTGATTTTGAAGCGAGTCCACAGAATTTTTACGGATTCCCTCACATCACCGCAAAGGTTGACCGCAACACATTCCCGCGCGATTTCTAAATCCATCGCCAGAGCCTTGTGAAACGTAAACCCGCTGCGGAAAACGGGCGGTCGTTTTTGCTCACCGCCGGATGACCGAAAATTTCGGTCATCAAAGTAGCGATACTAAACGATTTACGCGTGCCCTTCGGGATGCTGACTGTGACCAGACAGCAAACGAAGCTAACAAAGTGTGGCGGCGTGAAGATGGAACATTTTAAAGGTCAGGCATTGTTCGCCCGGCTTTGGACATAAAGAATTGAATCAGTTAGCCGATGTGCATTTGGACACAACTGTCTGATCCGCTAGTTTGATTTTCTGCGTATTTAGTTTTTGCGAGTTTTTGTGAAATCCAATCGTCAGCAACATAGATTCGAGATTTTGAACGGCGTCAGCAGCATGCTGAACGCCGTATCTGGTGTCTCAACCGCAAGCCGGTTGAACATTTTTCACACGCACTAAAGCCTCACCCGCAGACGCCGCGCGTGATGCGCAGCTGAGTTCAACAGTCCGCCGTTCCACTTCCGGCCTCGCATTGCGTTTGGTTAGACCATTTATTGGTCGACAGCAATAGCGCGAGAAAGAAGAATAAATATGAAAAGAATGTTATTTAACGCCACGCAAGCCGAAGAGCTTCGCGTCGCCATAGTTGATGGTCAAAAGCTGGTTGATCTCGATATTGAACATGTCGGTCAGGAACAGCGCAAGAGCAATATCTACAAAGCGAAAGTCACCCGAGTTGAACAATCGCTCGAAGCGATTTTTGTCGATTACGGTGCCGAGCGCCACGGCTTTTTGCCGTTCAAGGAATTGACCCGCGAATACGTGCAAGGCGAAGACGGCGACGGCACCCGCGCCAAGCTCGCGCAGAATTTAAAAGTCGGCCAAGAAATCCTCGTACAAGTGGAAAAAGACGAGCGCGGCAACAAGGGCGCAGCGCTTACCACCTACGTTTCACTTGCCGGCCGTTATTTGGTACTGATGCCGAATAACCCACGCGGCGGCGGCGTGTCGCGCCGTGTCGAAGGCGAGGATCGCGCCGAGCTGCGCGAAACCCTCGACTCGCTCAACATTCCAGCAGGTATGAGCGTGATTGCCCGCACCGCCGGTATTGGCCGCAGCGCGGAAGAATTGCAGTGGGACTTGAGCTATCTGATGCAGCTTTGGGAGGCGATTGAAGGCGCGGGCCGTGACGTAAAAGCGCCGGAGTTGATCTATCTGGAATCAAGCCTCGTGGTGCGCGCGATCCGCGATCTATTCCAACCTGATATCGGCGAAATTCTG
>JANYGV010000189.1 GCA_025359285.1 Burkholderiales bacterium | reverse complement strand
TGGACAGTTACGCATACAGCGGATTTTAATGGCGATGGCAAGGCAGATATAGTCTACCGCCACACCGACGGCAGGATTGCCATGTGGCTTATGAACGGCACTGCCTTGACCAGCGGTGCGGGATTGCTGAATGCGGGCTCTGGGTGGACCACAACGCATACCGGTGATTTTAACGGCGATGGTAAAGCCGACCTGGTATTTCTGCACACCGACGGCAGAATTGCGCTGTGGTTAATGAACGGCACCACCCTGACCGCTGGAGCAGGCGTGACGGATGCGGGCACGGGATGGCAAACGTCGCCTAGCGCCGGTACTGCGCTTCCCCCACTAGTGGTGCCAGCAACGGTGAATGCATCAAGGCTGCTGGCGCAGGCCACTTTCGGCTCACCTCGCGAAGAAATTGATCGCGTAGCAGCGCTGGGTGCTGCGGCGTATCTGGAAGAACAGTTCGCGATTCCGCAAAAACTGCACGTCGATACTGTGCGGGCCGACCCAACCTACCCGACTGCGCCATATGCAGCGATGCAACCATCGATCTGGAAACAATATTTTGAGGGCAATGATCAACTGCGTCAGCGGATGGTTTTTGCACTGTCGCAAATTCTAGTGATTTCTCAGCAGAACAACACAATCGGTGATGCGGCGTGCGGAACGGCTTCCTACCTTGATATTCTTGGTAAGAATGCGTTTGGTAATTTCCGCGATATGCTCAAGGAAATCACGCTGAATCCGGCGATGGGCCACTACCTAGACATGAAGCAAAGTGCCAAGGCAGATGCGACCCTCAATTCGATTCCGAATGAAAACTATGCGCGCGAATTAATGCAGCTGTTTTCAATCGGCACGGTGATGCTGAACGCCGATGGCTCGCCGCAATTTGTTAACGGCAAAACGGTTGAAACTTATTCCGAAGCGACGGCGCAAGAAGTCGCGCGTGCGCTAACGGGCTGGACCTATGCGGGGCAGGACCAGACCAAGACATGGCGTTGGCTATATCCTGATGTGCCTTACCCACAAAACGTGGCGGATGGCGTTAAAGCATGTGATGCATGGGCGACACCGATGCAACCGTGGACCGCCGCTTATCGTTCAGCGGATAACGCGCGAGACATCACGGGCGGCGCGCATGATACTGGGGCAAAGACGCTTCTGACGTATTCTGGTTCTGATAACTTCAAGAAAAACGTGCCCGCCAGTCAGACGCCGATGCAAGATATCGACGCTGTAATTGATAACCTTTTCAATCATCCGAATGTGGGCCCGTTTATTGGAGAACTGCTCATTCAGCGTTTGGTTACCAGCAATCCGAGCGGCGCTTATGTTTCGCGCGTCGCTGCCGCTTTTAACAACAATGGCGGCGGTGTACGCGGCGACATGAAGGCGGTTACTCGCGCGATCCTTCTGGACGCTGAAGCCCGCACGCCGCCTGGTAGTTTGCCAGCATCGTTCGGCAAATTACGCGAGCCTGTTATCCGGTTTGTGCAATTCCATCGTGCGTTTAACGCCAGGATGGTGAACGGAAATTACGCATCGCTTTACGATTTCACCAGCTCTGACTCACTGGGCCAAAACCCGCTGCGCGCGCCGAGTGTGTTTAATTTCTATTCGCCTGAATTCGCGCCGACGGGCCCAATCTCCAAAGCGGGCTTGGTTGGGCCTGAGTTTGGTATCACCAACAGTGCAACCATTTCCGGTTTCATGGACTTCAGCAAGTACGCCATCATCAACGGATACGGACAGTACGAGTCTGATAAGACCCGATGGATTCAGCCCAACTACGATTTCTACACGGCGTTGGCACCGAATCCGCCGGTGATGGTGGATCAACTCAATTCATTACTTTTATCAGGCCAAATGAGCTCGCAGTTCCGCACGAAATTGATTGAAGTTGCGACCAAACTAACCGACAGCGACCTCACCACCCAAAACGCTGAGCGTTTCAAAACGGTGCTGTGGCTGATCCTGAATTCGCCTGAATACTCTATCCAAAAATAAGGAACGCGATATGAAAAAAATTGACCTTCATCTTGATCGTCGCGCCTTCGTCAAAGCGATGAGCGCCGCAGCGGCCACGCCCATGATGGGTGGCATTATGCAAGCCGCTTATGCAGCTGGGCCGTTTACGGATTACCGCGCCACCGTTTGTTTGTTTTTGTTCGGCGGTAACGATAGCCAGAATATGGTGATTCCGCT
>JANYGV010000178.1 GCA_025359285.1 Burkholderiales bacterium | reverse complement strand
GATGCGCTGCTTGCTCGGCACGGATCAGGTGCTGGCACTGGCACGGTGGTGGGGACAAAGTCAGGAATCGCGCCACCACGCCCGACCGACGCTATGCTCACGCCGGACGACCGAAATATCCCGCTACTCACCGACATTATTGATGCGCCAAGCTGGCATGACCCAATCGCCGCACAGAGCCTGTCACCCGCGAGAACGCCCGGGGTGCTGGAGTCGTTAAGCGACGCCGAACTTGACCTGCTGGCCCATGACATTTTTTCGCGCGTATTTGACCGCCTGGATGGGCCTTTAGCAATCAAAATTGAGGAACGTTTGCACGAGCGTATCGGTGCGCAAATTAATGCGGCTGTCGTCAACGTGCTGGGCGATCTGCGCCAAGAAATTGCCAACGAAATCGGCGATGCCGTCAATGCTGCATTGGCCGATCAGCTTCGCAATACCCAATATCGAAATTAAAATATCTTCACGAAAGCATCATGAACACCGCCGCAACGCCAACCACCACACTAGCCAGTGAATTAGCCAAATCATTCGACCCCAAAGCCATTGAATCCTGCTGGTATCCGATTTGGGAAGCGGCAGGCTATTTCGAGCAATCTGGCGATACGGAAAAAACACCCTACTGCATTCAATTGCCACCCCCGAATGTGACCGGCACGCTGCACATGGGTCACGCGTTTCAGCAAACACTCATGGACACGCTGGTACGCTATCACCGCATGAAGGGCGATAACACCAACTGGGTAGTCGGCACTGATCACGCCGGTATTGCCACCCAGATCGTGGTTGAACGCCAATTACAGGCTGAGAATAAAACGCGCCATGACTTGGGCCGTGAAAAATTTATTGAGCGCGTGTGGGATTGGAAACGCGAATCCGGTGCGACTATCATGGGACAAATGCGGCGTTTGGGCGATTCTGCTAATTGGAGTTACGCGGATACGGAAGGGTCGAACGCAGGCTATTTCACGATGGATGAAAAAATGTCATCCGCCGTCGTGGAAGTGTTTGTAAAGCTGCATGAACAACGCCTGATTTATCGCGGCAAACGCTTGGTGAATTGGGACCCGGTGCTGGGCACGGCGGTGTCAGATTTGGAAGTGGTGAGCCAAGAAGAAGATGGCAAGATTTGGGAGATTTTGTATCGCTTTGCAGATGGGCCGATTGGTGGATTGGTCGGCTTGACCGTCGCCACCACGCGCCCTGAAACCATGCTCGGTGACGTCGCAGTGGCCGTGAATCCTGACGACGAACGCTACAAATCGTTTGTCGGCATTAATCTCATGTTGCCGCTGTGTAATCGCACAATTCCGATCATCGCGGACGATTATGTGGATAAAGAATTTGGTACCGGCTGTGTGAAGATTACGCCTGCGCATGACTTTAATGACTACGCGATGGGACAGCGGCATAAGCTGCCGATTGTCAGCATGTTGACGCTCAACGCGAAGGTTTACGGCGACGCCCCCGCACCGTATCGCGGCCTCGACCGCTCCGATGCCCGCAAACAAATCCTCAAAGACCTAGACGCGCTTGGCCTGCTCGTATCGGAAAAGAAACACAAACTCAACGTCCCTCGCTCTGACCGCACCAACGCAATTCTTGAGCCCATGCTCACCGATCAGTGGTTCGTCAAAATGGATGGCTTAGCCGCTCGCGGATTAAAAGCGGTGGCGGATGGCGACGTGAAGTTCTACCCCGATCACTGGTCGGCAACCTATAACCACTGGCTGGGCAATGTCCAAGACTGGTGCATCTCTCGCCAGCTGTGGTGGGGTCATCAAATCCCTGCATGGTATGACGAGGCAGGAAAAATCTACGTCGCGCGTACGGAGGCGGAAGCAAAGGTGCAAGCGGGCGGCAGGAATCTCAAGCGTGACGCAGACGTGCTCGACACCTGGTTTTCCTCGGCACTTATCCCGTTCACCTCACTCGGCTGGCCCGCAACGGATGATAAAACGCTTGCAGATATGAAAGCGTTTTTGCCATCGAGCGTGTTGGTGACAGGCAACGACATCATCTTCTTCTGGGTCGCGCGGATGATTATGATGACGCTGCACTTTACGGAAAAAGTTCCTTTCAAGCATGTGTATATCAACGCGATGGTGCGCGATGCTGAGGGACAGAAAATGTCCAAATCAAAGGGCAATACGCTCGATCCGCTCGATTTAATTGATGGCATTGAATTAGAGCGGTTGGTTGAAAAATCGACTAAAGGGTTGATGCTCGCCGCACATAAAGAAAAAGCCGAAAAATACATTCGCAAAAATTTCCCTAAAGGTATTCCCGCCTACGGCACCGATGCGCTGCGCTTTACCTTCACCGCCCTTGCCCCACTCTCGCTCACGCTGAATTTCGATTTAAGCCGCTGCGAAGGTTATCGCAATTTCTGCAACAAGCTGTGGAACGCGACGCGCTATGTGTTGATGAATGTTGAGGGTAAGGATGTGGGTCTTGATGCTTCGCTGCCGGTCGAATTATCAATGGCAGACAAATGGATCATCAGCCAATTGCAGCGCGCCGAAGCAGAAGCGGAAAAAGGTTTTGCAGAATATCGCTTCGACAATATCGCCACCACGATTTATAAATTTGTGTGGGATGAATATTGCGATTGGTATGTCGAACTCGCGAAAGTGCAATTACAAAATGGCAGCGAGCAACAACAGCGCGGCACCCGGCGCACACTCGTTCGCGTGCTCGAAACGGTGCTGCGATTGGCACACCCAATCATCCCGTTTATCACCGAAGAGTTGTGGCAAAAAGTGGCTCCACTCGCGGGTAAAAATGGCGACTCAATCATGCTCGCACCCTACCCCAAAGCCGATCTCGGTCGCATCGATGAATACGCGGAAACCTTCGTCAACATCCTTAAAGAAATCACTAACGCCACGCGTAATTTGCGCAGTGAATTAGGCCTCTCGCCGGGCGAAAAGGTGCCCGCCTATATCGCACAATATCAAAGCGGTAACTCTATTACTGGCGTGCCATTCGAAGCATTTTTGCCCTATGTACAAGCACTGGCGCGCCTCTCCGAAATTTCGCTTGTTGCGCAGCTGCCCGATAGTGATTCTGCGGTGGCCGTTGGCGGCGGCGCACGAGTCATGTTGAAAGTGGAAATTGATGTAGCGGCAGAGATTGAACGATTGACCAAAGAAGTCACAAAACTGGAAATCGAAATCGGCAAAGCTATGTCGAAATTAGGCAACGCCAGTTTTGCAGATCGCGCGCCGCCTGCGGTGGTGGCGCAAGAACGCGAACGGCTTGCGGGGTTTGAAAACAAAGTTGTTTCGCTGCGCGCGCAAGTCAAGAAATTGCAGCCATGAAAATTGAAATGACGAGTCATTGAATCCTTGCAACTTCCCAACTCCCTTCGCTCGCTCCGTTCCAAAAATTTCCGCATCTATTATCTCGGCCAAGGTGTTTCACAGCTAGGTTCGTGGATGCAATCCGTTGCCGTGATGTGGCTGGCCTATCGATTGACTGGCTCGACCGCGGCAACGGGCTCGATTGGCTTTATCTCGATGGCGCCGTTCATTCTTATTACACCGATCGCTGGCGCGCTGTCGGATCGGGTAAGCCGCCGTAAATTACTGATTACGGTGCAGGCTTGCCTGCTGTTGGTCGCCACATCACTCGCCATCGTTACATTCACCGGCCGCATCACCATCACGCTGTTGGCAATATTCGGTTTCATGCAGGGTATGTTGAACGGGATTGAAGTACCGACGCGCCATGCGTTTTTTGTCCAGCTCATAGACGAAAAATCGGATCTGCCGAACGCGATTGCGCTGAACTCCATCAACATTAACGGCACCCGATTGCTCGGTCCCGCCATCGGCGGATTATTGATTGCCGCCGTGGGCGAGGCTGCTTGTTTTGGCCTTAATGCGTTTTCATATCTGGCGGTACTGATTCAGCTTATGCGGATCAAGCCGCGTGAATCCGCGCGTAAAACAGCGCACCAATCATTCGCACGCGATTTGATTGAAGGCTGGCGCTTCGCCATAACACATCCGGTCATTCGCACGCTCGTACTGATGGTTGGCGCAGTCTCATTCGCAATCAGCCCCTACACAATTTTGATGCCCGAAATTTCGGTTGAAACGTTCAACCAAGGCGCAAAATTAAACGGCATTTTCATTAGTGCCGTCGGCTTGGGCGCGCTGGTCGGCGCGATTACTTTTGCCATCCGCCCCAATGTGCGCGGGCTCACGCGATGGTTGCTCGGCACCGCGGCCATTGCTGCATGCGGTGTGATTGGGTTTTCGTTTTCGCGCACTGAATGGATATCGTTTGTCTGCATGTCGATGACCGGTATGGGTTTGATGGGATCATCGGTTTGCGTGAATACGATTATCCAGTCCATCGTTGAAGAGGACAAACGCGGCCGCATTGTCAGCATTTATTCCACATTTTTTATCGGGGCTGCACCATTAAGCCATCTCGCCGCTGGATGGCTCGCGGTACAAATTGGCGCACCGCACACTTTCCTCGTCTGCGGTCTGATTTGCGCATCGGCCTGCGTGGTGTATCTTGCGTATTTGCCGACGCTACGAAAACACATACGCCCCATCTACGCCGCGCGTGGCATCATCGACGTCATTCCCGAAGAGGCCACAAAATGAACACGGTACTATTTGAACAAAACAGCAGTATTGGCGTCATGACGTTCAATCGCCCCGACGTTTTTAACGCGATGTCGGTGGAACTCATCTTGGCGTTTCGTGACGTGACCGCCGACATCATGAAATCGAATACCGTGCGCGCATTGATCGTACGCGGCGCGGGCAAAGCGTTTCTCGCAGGAGGCGACGTCGCACATTTCTACAGAGAACGCGACACAGTTGCTGAAACTATCAAGCCGCTTGGCGATGCGCTGCACGAGGGCATCATCAACATCCGCAACATGCCCTTCCCCGTCATTGCCGAAGTACAAGGCGCCTGTGCCGGCGCGGGCCTGAGCGTTATGATGGCCTGTGATTTCGCCATCGCTGGCACCGCCGCCCAATTCAAAACCGCGTACACGCAGATTGGCCTATCACCCGATGGCGGCAGCACCTATTTCCTGCCGCGCTTACTTGGCATGCGCAAAGCGACTGAGTTAATAATGTTGTCCGAGACAATCAACGCAGAACAAGCACTGGCGTTGGGTTTAGTGAATCGCGTGGTCGCCAACGATGCGCTATCGAATGACGCAATGCAGCTGGCCGAACGTTTGGCCGCAGGTGCGACCCAAGCCTATGCGCGCGCGAAGCGGCTCATCAACCAATCGTGGAATACGTCCATCAAAGAACACCTTGATGACGAAATCGCCTGCTTTGCCGACTGCGCAAAAACGGATGATTTCAAAGAAGGCGTGACCGCGTTTATGGAAAAACGCAAGCCAAAATTTACCGGAAAGTAATGCGCCGGGCGTTCAGTACTCAGCGCTGCACATTTAGCGTTTGGAAATCGTAAACGTAAATGTGGAGGCCGTTTCTTCTGAACCCAATAGGGGATTGCCCGTCTGCCGACAAAACGCAGCGAAGTCTTTTACTGATCCCGGATCAGTGGCAACGATGCGCAACACCTGCCCCGACTCCATGTCGGCCAACGCCTTTTTGGCACGCAGAATGGGCAGCGGACAGTTTAGGCCTTTGACGTCAAGCTCTTTATTGATATTTAGTGTGTTCATTTTTTTGCTCCCGGAAACGAATTGTGAATATACCAGAGGCGGCTTCGGTTTTTTATGAAGTTCTTGGCAGGGCCGCCAGTATGGCTACTTAAAAACCTATAATTTGTAACAGGTTTGTCGATGGTTTGCTTTCTCCGCGCGAGACTATGTATTCATCGCCACACCGCAGCTAAGGAAGTAATTTTCGATATCAATCGGCTTTTGTATTTTCTTCACAGGTCGTTTAGGTGCCGCCAAAACAGCGCTTGCCACGCGGCTTGAAAGCGAATTGCATGGCATCACCGGACGCCAAAACTTGCTGCTGCACGGCGACCTCATTCGAACGCATTTATCAACTGAACTGGACTTTTCGCGAGAGAATCGCGGTTTGAATATCCGCCGGATTAATTACGTTGCAGGCAAAATCGTTAAACATGGTGGAATCGCGATTGTCTTGGTAATCGCGCCATTTTATTTGGCTCGTCAATCCGCGCGAGCTTGGTCACGCAGTTCACCGGCATTTCAGATCCTTATGAGGTGCCAACGGATACAGAGATCGTTATTGACGCAAGCCGTGTTGCGACACACAACGCCGTTCAACTCATCATTGCCCGGCGGCGCGGCGATGGCCTTATGGGCTAATTGAGCTATTAAAAAAGTTGATCGAGTGTGCATCCGATACATCCGCGTTGGCGTAGTTAAGCTATATTGCCGATGGCTCATTAAATACGTTGAGAGTGCCAACACCAAGCAACGCAATGAGGAGAGATAAATGCACTACGATGATGAATGGGATGCAAAAGATTTAGGCTGTGGCGATTTGGTGCTTGAATTGCGAACCAGGCTAAGAGCGATGCCGGGCAAGGTATTAAAAGTAATTGCGCGCGATCCCGGTGCGCCGTCTGATCTTCCCGCTTGGTGCAGCATGACCAATGACACCTTGGTTCATCAGGATGCAGCAGCACAGTCATATTGGATTAAGGCCCGATTGTCATAACACTTTTCGAACACTCGCTGGTTAGCTGGCTGCCACTCCTGCTAATATTTATGGCCACTCGGTTTTATATTCTTCGTCACGCGCTTACACTGCGTTGGCATTTACGCTTCAACCCGACAGTAATCCTTAAGCCGCCCCTTCACACCACTTTCTGACCACTAACGGAGAACATTCATGGCTGGTAAATTCTGCATTAGTTTGACCTGCGCAAAAGACGACACTGACCGTGCCACTGTCGCATTTGTAATCGCCAATGCCTCGGTCGCGTCCGATAAAGATACGCTGGTATTTTTGAGTATTGAGGGCACACGCCTTTCGCAACAAGGATATGCCGACGACATCCATGAAGAGGGCTTTGCCGCACTCAAGGAACTTATGACCAACTTTGTCAAAGCAGGCGGGAAAATTTGGGTATGTTCACCCTGCTTTAAAAAACGCAAGCTTGATGAAACGGCACTGGTCGAAGGTGCCACCATTGTCGGCGGCGCAAAGCTGGTTGAATTTATGGCGGACGGCTGCCCATCGGTGAGTTATTAAGCCAACCCGATATTGATCCAGTGTTTTCTTGTAAGGTTTGGTCATTGATACCAGACCCACTTTGTTTAATTATTTAGAGAAGGAATACCCTCATGGTTACGCGTCGCAACTTATTGGTTGGCACGGCAGGTCTCGCGAGTGTGGTGGCGATGCGCCCCGTGATGGCACAGAAAAAAACACTGAGGTTTGGCGTAGGCCCGCTACTCGCGCTGGCTGAAGATACCAAAAAGGCCTACACCCCCATTTTTGCCCACCTCGCCAAACAGCTGGGCGTCGATTTTGAACTGGTCACCACCACGGATTGGGCTGGCATGGCCGTTGCCATGGGTTCAGGAAATCTAGACGTGGCGTGGATGGGCCCGTGGGGCTACATCTTGGCAAACGCATCAACCGGCTGCCAAGTCGTCGCGACGGTCAAATACGATGAGAAACCCACTTATCAAGCCATCATCATTGCGCGCCCTAGCCTGGCGGTGAATAAATTCCCTGACGACTCGCGCGGTCTTTCTATCTCGTTTGCGGATGTCGGCTCCACGTCGGGCTGGCTTATCCCGACTTTTTACAGCAAAGAAGTTTGGAAAATTGATCCAAAAACCTACTGGAAATATAGCGAAGGCGCGTCCCACCCTGCGAATGAAATCGCGGTCGGTGCGGGCCAGGTGGATATGGCCACTGACTATGATCGAAATCGTAACGCGATGATTGAATCGGGTCGTGTAAAACCGGATAGCAACAAAATTATTTGGACCTCAGCGCCGCTGCCAAACGATGCGATTGCGCTACCCAAAAATGCGTCGCAGGAATTAATGGCGCAAGTGCAGAAAATCCTCACCGACATCACGGTCGAACAGGCAAAAACTCTGCTGCCGAACCATTACACCGGGTTTGTGGCAAACACTCATGCGGGCTACAAAGCTATCGAGGATGCCGGCATTGCCGTCGGCCGCATTAAGAAAACATAACTCCGCGTGTTTTGCTCCAATCCGACATGACCCAAGCAGAGCTTGCCCTTGAAAAAATAGATGTCCGCGACCATTCGTTTTGGTCGCGGCGTATTCGTTTATCGCTCGTGGCATTTTGCGTTATCGCGTTTTACGCGGCGAGTTGGACTCTGGCAAAAGTAGATTTGGGTAAGCTGGTCGTCGGCCTGCCCAAGCTGTGGTTTTGGCTGGCGCAGGCATGGCCTCCCGTCTGGGAAGAACTGCCGCTATTCTTACTTCGCATCGGTGAGACGATCGCGATGGCTGCCATCGGCACCACTTTTGCGGTTGCCTTGGCGCTGCCAATGTCAATTCTCGCCAGCCGCAACATCACCCCCTTTCCGAAACTTTATCAGCCTGTGCGCTGGTTCTTGAATGCGCTGCGGGGGATCGACGCATTTGTTTTTGCGCTATTGTTTGTGGCGGCGGTGGGACTAGGGCCGTTCGCAGGGGTGATCGGCATTGCACTGCACACGTGGGGAAGCGCCGCAAAATTTTTTGCAGATCATTTGGAAAATACCAACCTCGCGGCGTTCGATGCCGTGCGCACCACGGGCGCAAACCGCTTCACCGCCATCATGTACGCCTTGGTGCCTGACGTGCTGCCCGTATTTGCCTCGACCGCCTTATTTTGGCTGGAGTTTAATGTCCGCGCCTCGACCGTGCTGGGCGTCGTCGGCGCGGGTGGTATTGGCCAAGAGCTGAAGAACAGCATGGATTTACTGGATTTCGCACGCCTTTTTACGATTATTGCGTTGATCCTGATTGTGGTCACCGCGCTCGATCAGCTCAGCGCATGGCTGCGGCGGAAGCTGGTGTGAAATGAGTTCATCAATCGCCATTT
>JANYGV010000133.1 GCA_025359285.1 Burkholderiales bacterium | reverse complement strand
CCGGGCTCCCCTTTTTTCTTCAATCGCCACGCCAAGAACCACGATACAGCCAGCATCAACATGCCGACGCCAACCATAATCCGGAAGCCCCAGAACAGTGGTGCCACGGGAGGATGCTTACCTTCGAATTCGTTGAGGCCTTTGATTTCACCATCGAGCTCATGCGTCAATATCAGGCTCGCCACTTTGGGAATCGCAACCGCGTAATCGTTACTGCGGGTTTTTTCATTCGGCATACCAAACAGCAGTGCGGGCGCGCCGCGCTCGGTTTCCCAAACGCCTTCCATCGCAGCAATTTTGGCGGGCTGATATTTGAGGGTGTTCAGGCCATGAAAGTCGCCCGCAATAATCTGCAGTGGGATTAACGCCGCGGCCACATAGACGCCTGTTCTCAGCGCCGCCAGCACGGCCGGTACTCGATCACCGCGCAGCCACCGATAGGCTGATAGCCCTGCGACGAGGAATGAAGCGGTCAGTCCTGACGCCAACAGCATGTGAACTAATCGATAGGGAAACGACGGATTAAAAATAATTTGTAGCCAATCCACGGCATGCGCCTTGCCGTCAATCATTTCAAAACCGGCAGGCGTTTGCATCCATGAATTGAGCGCGATGATCCAAAACGCAGACAGCGTGGTGCCGCCCGCGACCAATAGTGTGGCGATGGTGTGGACTCGGTTTGATACCCGATTAGTACCAAATAACATAATGCCGAGGAAGGTCGCTTCCAGAAAGAATGCGGTCATCACTTCATACGCCAACAGCGGACCCGCAATGTTACCAACGGTCTGCATATAGCCCGGCCAATTTGTCCCGAACTGAAAGCTCATGGTGATGCCGCTGACCACCCCAAGTGCAAAAGTAAGTGCAAATACTTTCACCCAGAAATTGTATGCGTTTGACCATTTGGTATCGCCGGTCGCGTTGAATCGTAATTTGAAAAATAGCAATATCCATCCCAGCGATATTGAAATGGTCGGAAACAAAATATGGAAAGTAATGTTGGCTCCAAATTGGGCGCGGGCGAGAACGACAGGATCGATCATGATGAACTCCAGAAAAATATATCCGACTGGCTGCTAACGTGAGACGCCGATGCTTGTTTTGCCGCCCGCAACCACTTTGATTTTGTCCTTCATTTCCAAAAGCTTGGTGACCTTGGTGCCCATTTTCATCAGCTGTTTCAAAGTTTCTGGCTCGAGGCGCTGTACATCGTTAAACCATGATGTTGCCATCTCGATCAAGTTATGCATTTCGGTCATGCGTTTCTGTGCGAACTTGTCCTCATCATTGGCGGGCGTTGCCAGCAGCGCGTCACGCAGCATTGACAATGTTGGGTCAATTTCCCGCTTGCGCCGTTCATCCGCGAGCGTGCGAAAAATCGCCCATACATCTTCCGGGGCCGAAAAATATTCGCGGCGATCATTCGGCAAATGCTGCAGCCGCACTAAATGCCAACTTTCCAGTTCCTTTAAGCCCATGCTCACGTTTGAACGCGAAAACTGCAACGCATCAGCGATTTCTTCTGCATTTAACGGCTTGGCTGATACAAACAGTAGGGCATAAATTTGGCCGACGGTGCGATTAATACCCCAGCGACTACCCATTTCACCAAAATGAAGGACGAAATCTTGCGAAAGCGGAGAGAGATTCATGGATATCTGTTTGTCGTGATATTTGTGAAGTTTCAGTAATTACTGAAACTATAGCAAAGTCAGATGGATTTTGCAATGCGCTATCGGGGGTCGTCTCTTTGAAGTCATGTCTGCGACAGGTCCTCGACAAGCTTCGTCGCGGGATGTGGTGAAACAATATTTACCGTCAGACTAACGCGTAACAACGGCTACCAAACATTGGCGCTCGTGATTACTCAAACCGTATCTTCCCTTACGAACCTAGGGCTAAAGAAGGCCTAGGACGCAATGACGCAGAATAACTGTCTATTTGTAAACGCGTTGTTCTGTAGTTTGCGCACCGGTGCATCGTGGGAAGATTTTGCTGTTTCGCGCGGTCGGCGGAAAATTTCCTACGGCACTAAACCATTAAAGGCATGGGTCGTGCAAAAGGGAGTGTTAACATTTTTGGGACGACTGGCTAGGGATGCACGTGGCGCGCCGAACTTAGCCATTTGGTGAGAATGCTTTTTTTGAAACTTGAGAAGCAGCGTGGCATCTCAATTCGCTGCGTGAAGACCCTGTCTTTTTTTTAGCGGCGATACAAATCGGCTACTTTGCTCTTTGGCAGACTATATCGTAACGAGGCTATTTAGCAGGCGGTTTACATCGTCCGCACCACACCCACTACCAGCCCTTCAATATCCAGCTGCGATGTCTCGAGATCGACCACAATCGGTAGAAAATCAGCGTTCTCTGCAATCAGGTAAGCATTTTTGCCTTTGAGCTTCAAACGCTTTACGGTGGCGTCGCCATCGACGCGCGCGACCACGATTTGCCCTGTGCGCGCTTGGTCGGTCTTATGGACAGCCAGCCAATCGCCATCCATGATGCCGACATCTTTCATGCTCATGCCGGACACGCGTAGTAAAAAATCGGCTTTCGGTTTGAACATCAACGGGCTAACCGGATAACGCCCCATCACGTTTTCTTGCGCCAGAATCGGGGCACCTGCGGCGACTTTGCCAATCAGGGGAAGGCCGTGCTCTTCATCGTTCGCGGCATCATCGCTGCCGTTCATGATGCGGATTCCGCGCGATGAGCCGGGCATCATTTCAATCGCGCCTTTGCGCTCAAGCGCACGCAGATGCTCCTCGGCTGCATTTGGCGACCGGAAGCCCAACGCGGCACACATTTCAGCGCGTGTCGGCGGCATATTGTGTTGCGCGATCCAGGTTTTCAGAAAGGCGAGGATTTCTTGCTGTCTTGCGGTTAAATTTTCCATAACTGTAGTTTTATACAGTTTTGATTTGAATTGCAAGCAATATTTTTCGGCTGCGCTTGAACGAGACGATGGGCGTTGAAGTTGAGCCGTTCATGTCACGGGTGTGGGCTACAATGCGTGCGACAAATTACAATCACCACGTCGCAATTTTGCGCGCGGATGTTCACATACTTTTCGAGGGGAAAATCATGTCAGGCAGCGAATTTCACGTACACGGGCCACACGATCACGCGGTGGAGCATGCCGCTGAACATGCAAGTGAGCACACGACCGGAGACAGTCGTGACGCCAAACATGAATCAGGATTAAGTTTGGGGCAAACGGTCGCGGTATTTACAGCCGTGTTGGCGACGGTCGGCGCGATTGTCAGTTATTTAGGCGGTCATTCGCAGAATGAAGCGCTATTCTACAAAAACGATGCGGTGCTAAAAAAGGCCGAAGCGTCGAATACCTGGGCGCAATATCAGGCAAAAAGCACCAAGCAAAATTTGGCAGAACTCGCCGAAGGGTTAGTCGGCACACCCGAGCAAAAAGCGCGTTATAACGGTGAAATAAAGCGCTACGGCGACGAGAAAGCGGTGCTCAAAAAAGTTGCCGAAGGCCAAGAGCTTGCGTCCGAGGCATCGAACGTGAAATCAGAAGCGGCGCTGAATCCTCATGACAAATTGGCGATGGCGATGACGTTTATCCAGATCGCTATATCGCTAGCATCAATTTGCGTGTTGACGCGCAAACGCTGGATGCTGGGGCTGGCGGGCGCTTCGGCGGCGATTGGCTTGGGCTACTGGGCGGCGGCTTACTTGCTGCATGGCATGGGGCACTGAATTCACGGTGTTGAACGTCGAGAAACTTGTTTAACAAATATGTGTCAAGGCTGGCCCGACTTGCCCGACTCGCTGAGGTCAATCCTTGAACACATTGTTTGAACAATTCCTGCCGACACTGGCGGACGCCGAGCATCGCGTTAAACGCATCAATCCTCGCGCCTACGCGAGCACCCGTAATTTTTTGAACGGCGCGGTGACCCGTCTATCGCCTTATCTGACGCATGGTTTTGTTAGCCTTGCGGATGTTGCTCCTGCGATAGAGGCTAAATATTCGGCTGAGGAATGCGAAAAACTGCTGATGGAATTTGGCTGGCGTGAATTTTTCCAGCACGTGTGGAGACATCTGGACGATGGGGTTTTGCATGACGTGAAGCCGGGGCTTCATGGCATTCGTTATGAGCCGGTTTTTCCTGCAGATATCGCCGAGGCGCGCACTGGCATTCCCGCGATTGATGAGGCCGTGCGAGAGCTATACGCGACCGGCTATTTGCATAATCACGCGCGGATGTGGCTGGCTTCTTATGTGGTGCATATGCGTAAAGTGCACTGGCGCGCAGGCGCGGATTGGATGATTGTGCACTTGCTGGACGGCGATTTTGGAAGTAACCATCTTTCATGGCAATGGGTGGCAGGCACGTTTAGCTCAAAACCGTATTTGTTTAATGCTGAAAATGTTGCACGCTATTCCTCGAGCGCAGCACCTGGCTGGGCAAGCGAGGGAACCGAAATCGATACGAGTTATGAAGCACTGGATGCAATTGCCCGCTCACAAAAAACACTGGGCCCCAATCCAAAAGCAGCCAAGCTTGATTCGACACCTCAACCTCCGCGGTTGACGCGCCCCACAGATGCCCTGACAGCCGCGCCAGTGCTAGCGTCTGAGGTAGTACTGGTTCATCCCTGGGATTTGGCTGAGCCCGCCGCAGAGGCGGATAAAAAACAACGCCTTGGCATTATTCATTTGCCGTTTCACGCTGATTTTCCGTGGTCTGAACGACGTTGGAATTTTGTAATGGCGCGGCTGCGCGAGGTGACGAATGATATTTTTATTGGCGATGTTGGACAATTGATTCTCGACCACAAGAGTACAAAATTCAGCGCCACGGCCACCTATCATTTTGGCTACCGACAAGCACTGTCATCACCCGCTGTCACCGTGTCGCCGATACGGCGTTTCACGGCGGACCCTGAAAAAATGTGCGGATCGTTTACGCGGTTTTGGTCAGCAGTGGGACGCGAGCGGGTCAGGCAATTCGGCGGACGGAGCGGCAAGCGCGCCTAGCCGAGCTAGCGCCGTCCCGCCAATCAAATACTCAGTTGATTTCTGACCAATTTCATTGCCAATTGATCGTAAAAGATCGTCGGAATGGTCACGCTCCGTTGATCTAACCAAGCGATCCGTGGTCGCGCGCGGTATGCGGCTGCCCGTGCTGACGACCTGGTTACCCGACTTTTCTGCTTTCGCGGTTTGGCCTGAGACCGAGCGTTCGGTGGCGCATCCTGCTAATGCCGCAATGCCTGGAATTCCTGCAATCGTTACAGTCGCAGCAGCAGAAAACCAAAACTTGATTTCTTCATCGCGTTCTCCTCAATAGGGTCAATCATGATTGCCTACAAAGTCTGCCATACGAATCGCGCTTTGCCGTGTGTTGTTTTTTTGCTTCAAAATCTTTATCCCGCAATCTACTAATACGGCAGCGCCACCTCGGGCTTCGCCGCCTGCAGCACGCGCCGAAAATCTTCTTTAATACGCTCTAACGCAATCGCGGTTTCCGCTTCAAATCGCAGCACAATCACCGGAGTGGTGTTCGACGCTCGCGCCAACCCAAAACCATCCGGATATTCAACGCGCAGTCCGTCAATCGTGATGACTTCCAAAGCGCCTTCAAATTTGGCAGTGTGCAGGAGTGAATCAATCAGACGATGCGGTTCGCCCTCGGCTAGTTTCCAGTTTAGCTCTGGTGTGGAAACGGCATTTGGCAGCGCTTTGAGGGGGGCACTGGCATCGGCAAATTTGCTGACGATTTCCAGCAGTCGCGCGCCGCAATATAAGGCGTCATCAAATCCATACCAGCGTTCTTTAAAAAAAGTATGTCCACTCATTTCTCCCGCCAGCGGCGAACCCACTTGTTTCATTTTCAGCTTGATCAGTGAATGGCCCGTTTTCCACATCAGCGGACGCCCGCCATGGTCGCGAATCCATTTGAATAGATTGCGTGACGATTTCACATCAAAAATAATTTCACCATTCGGTACACGCGACAGCACGTCCGCCGCGAATAACATTAGTTGTCGATCCGGATAAATAATCTCGCCGTCCTTGGTCACCACACCCAAACGATCTCCATCACCATCAAACGCCAAACCAATTTCAGCATCCGACTCTTTTAATGCGCGGATCACATCCTGCAAGTTTTTAGGCTGTGATGGATCAGGATGATGATTCGGAAAATTGCCGTCCACTTCGCAAAACAATTCGATAACTTCGCAACCCAGCGCCTTGAACAGTCTCGGTGCAATCGCACCCGGCGAGCCGTTCCCGCAATCGACCACGATTTTCATCGGTCGGGCCAGCTTCGCATCGCCCACAATCCGGCTGACGTAGTCGTCCGCAATATCGCGTGCTTCGTAGCTGCCGGTGCCTGTTGTGAAACTATCTGCCTCAATGGCGCGCTTCACACTTTGGATCGCATCCAGCGCCAGCGTTTCGCCCTCAATGACCATTTTGATGCCGTTGTATTCCGGCGGATTGTGGGAGCCCGTCACCATCACCCCGGAGTGCGTGCCGTAATGATGCGCACCGAAATACACCATGGGTGTCGCACACACACCGATGTCGATGACATTGATACCCGTAGACTGCAGGCCACGGGCGAGAGCGCTTGACAGCGCGGGACCAGAGAGGCGACCGTCGCGGCCGATGGTGACCGCTGTGCCGCCCCGCTTTCTGGCTTCGGTGCCGAGCGCTTTGCCGATTAGTTCGACCGTTTCGGGCGTGAGAGAAACGCCGACAATGCCGCGAATGTCATAAGCCTTGAAAATTTCGGAAGCGACTGAACTCATGTAAACCCTTTGATTTTGAAATGGCTACAACAGAAAACGCAAGCCAATATTTTGCCACACGCGCTTCGCGTCATCACTTATCGGGAAAAAGCGCGTCGGGTCGCGTTCGCTAAAAACGCGGCTAAAATCAGGAGCATGTATAACACCATCGAAACCCTCATCGGTAACACGCCACTCGCGCATCTCCAGCGTATTCCCGCCGAGTCGGGTATCCATTCGAGCAATGTGTTGCTCGGTAAATTAGAAGGCAATAATCCTGCGGGCAGCGTAAAAGATCGTCCAGCAGTTTCCATGATCGCGCGGGCGGAGGCCCGTGGCTCCATCAAGCCCGGCGATACATTGATTGAGGCCACGAGTGGCAACACCGGTATTGCGCTCGCCATGGCGGCTGCGACCAAGGGCTACAAAATGGTGCTCATCATGCCGGAGCACTTATCTGTTGAGCGCCGCCAAGCCATGCGCGCTTTTGGCGCAGAGTTAATCCTGACGCCGCAAAGCATCGGCATGGAAGGCGCGCGAGATTATGCAGATTCGCTGCAAAAAGAGCGCGGGGGTTTGATCCTCGACCAATTCGGTAATCCCGATAACCCGCTCGCGCATTATCTGACCACCGGACCAGAGATCTGGCGCGATACAGGCGGCAAAGTCACGCATTTTGTGGCGACGATGGGAACCACCGGAACGATCACCGGCACTTCGCGCTTTTTGAAAGAAATGAATCCTGCTATTCAGATTATTGGTGTGCATCCAGCAGATGGCTCGAACGTGCCGGGCATTCGTAAATGGCCGGCGGCGTATGTGCCTAAAATTTTTGACCGTTCGCGCGTGGATCGTGTGCTCGAAGTGACTCAGGCGGAAAGTGAAGAGATGACGCGGCGGATGGCGCGCGAAGAGGGCATTTTTGCGGGTATTTCATCAGGTGGCGGGCTCACCGCCGCGCTAAAGGTGGCGAGCGAGGTGGAAGATGCGGTGATTGTTCATATCGTTTGTGACCGCGGTGATCGATATCTTTCCACAGGCGTTTTTCCTGCTTGAGTTTGGCTTGGGTTTCGCCCCAAGAATGGCTTTACGATCAAACATGCGTATTTGTCCTGCGCGGTGAACCGTTTGTCCGCAATATCGTTAGAATAAGTAAATGACAGGGTTTCCTGTGATCGTACCTATTTTGGATAAATCGATATGAATTTCAGCAAACGTATTTTTTCCTCTCTCACTCTCATTGCCGCAAGCGCGTTCGCATGTGGGTGCGGTTCGATTACTTTTTTCCCCTCAGCACCCGCACAAAAAGCGGCGGACAATATTATTGATGAAGTCTGGCCGGCGTCGCAGCCAACGGTTCCGGTGATTACCGTCGGTGGTAGCAAAGAAACGGCCCCGGCACCGGTGGTTACGCCTAAATAAATCTCGAACGATGCGAATCAATACAAGATTATTGATGTTACCGTTATCAGAGTATGGGAAACACCGCTATGCGGTCTTTGTGTTGGCGTTTATTTTCGCGATATTCTCAACATTAATGGCATCACCTGCGGCCAGCCAATCACCAGAAATTGACGTCAGCACGGCGGCGGTGGTCGTGATAAAAAAAAGCCTGGCAGGGCGCTTTATGTTTCTGAAACCGCATTTCGATTCTGGTGCTATCGGGCTGACGATTGATGGCTTGGTCGCAATGCGTGATTTGCAGGCAATCGCGCTGGCGCAGACGCTTAAAGTGGAAAATTTCATAGCTGAAGAAAACAAGGATCGCGCCACGCTCTACCGCGAAATTGCGCGTGCCAATGGTCGGCCTGATTGGGAGAGCGATATAAAAGCAATATTTGGCGAGCGCTGGATTAGCCGCGCCCCGGTGGGCTGGTATTATCGCGACATCACGGGCAAGTGGATTCGCAAAATGTAGGCAATGCTGGATTTGCTTTTAAAGCGCTCAAGCAAGTAAGGCGCTGCGCCAGTGTTGTTCGTCCCCCACTTTTTCCAACTTAATCTCAACGACAGCGGCTCACGTGACTCCTATCCTCGTTTTCGACATCGAAACCATCCCCGATATCCACGGTCTGCGCAAGCTACAGGGCCTGGATAACTCCATGAGTGATGATGCGGTGGCAGAGCTTGTTTTCCAACGCCGTCGGCAGCATACGGGCGGCAGCGATTTTTTGCCATTGCATCAACATAAAGTGATTGCCATTTCTTGCGTAATGCGCTCGGACGAGGGCTTGAAAGCGTGGACGCTGGGCAAAATTGACGACAGCGAGAAAGACATCATTCAGCGTTTTTTCGACGGCATTGAGCGCTATACGCCGCAAATCGTTTCGTGGAATGGCGGCGGTTTCGATCTGCCCGTGCTGCATTACCGCTCGCTGGTTCATAGCGTCGTCGCCCCCAAATATTGGGACATGGGCGAGGACGATCGTGACTATAAATGGAACAACTACATCAGCCGCTATCACACCCGCCATCTTGATTTGATGGATTTACTTGCCCTCTATCAGCCACGCGGTGCTGCGCCGCTCGACCAGCTTGCACAGCTGTGCGGATTCCCCGGCAAGCTCGGCATGGACGGCTCACAAGTGTGGAGCGCGTATCAGCGAGGAGAACTATCTGCGATTCGTGATTATTGCGAGACCGATGTCATGAATACCTACCTCGTATTCCTTCGATATCAGCTCATGCGAGGCGCGATGTCGCCCGCAGGCTACGGCGAGGAAGAGAAAGTGGTGAGGGCGTTTTTGGCAGAAAATTCCGCGCAAGAACATTGGGAGAAGTTTGCGGCGGCCTGGGTTTGAAATGGGTGCGACTCGGTGAACGTAGACCGCCAGGATTACGGCGCATTTCAGGGAGAGTTCAAAAATTATTGACAAACTCTATTACTGAAGCGCGTTTTGGAGCATAAGTGCTCTAAGAAGCCCGCCAATATTAGCGTTACATTTCTATGATATGTTTGCTTATGCCGCCGTTCATTCCATCGCTAAGGTCGTACGCCCGGCGTTTCCAGCTTCATGCCCGCAGCTCGCGCGGCTAGATAAAGTTCCAGCTCGACAAATTCTGGCGCACCGTAGGGATACGGCTCAGCTCGCACGCCGCTCATGCAGTTGCGCAGACGACGCTCAACGCTACCGAGACTTTGCCATTCAAGACGGTATAGCGGATACGCCGTTGGGTGAGCTTCTGGAATCGTTGCGCCGCCGAGTTTCTTGCCGGCATGGTTATCGTGACAATCTGCGCATGAAAGATCCAGCTGGCCCATGCGTTGCTCAAACTGCACTTTGCCTTTTTGTGTAAATGCTGCAAGCCGGGCATCGCGCGGCGGCGTGATCGCGAGGCCGCGTGATTGCATCCCGACATAGCTTTCAATGCGCAACATCTCTTGTGTTTCTGGTGCAAACGGTGCCGCATGTTGATGGTCTTTTTGACACAAATTGATGCGCTGCTGCAAATTAATGGGGCGCCTGGTTTTCTTTTCAATCGCCGGGTAGCGGGCCGCCACACCGCGCATGGATTTTGGCGCAGCACCGTGGCAGCTAGCGCACGATTTTTTGTCTTTGCCCGCCTCACGACCCCACAGCGCTTCGCCGTCTTTAACCCATAGCATGGCCGGGTTTTGGCTATCGTCATTTTGCAACGCCTGAGTCGATGCGCTCATAAAGTCGTAGCCCGATTTGCGCGAGTCTGTGATCTTGTTGCCCGCCTTGTTTGCTGCTTCTTCAGCCGCACACGCTTCTGTTCCTATTGCCGCGAAGGTCGCGGGGAGCAACCAAATAAATACCATTGCAAAATTAGGGATTGCAATCCTCATGGATATTTAAACGACAACCAGCGAAACCGTTTCAGCCTGCGTAAACCCGTTGTCGCCCGTCCATTGAAAACCCAGCGTGCCGCTTTGCGTGGCGCGAAAATTAAACGCAATATACGGGTTCGCGGAAATCGCGGGGAATAATTCAGCGCTAAAAATCACGTCTGATTTCCCGCCGCTGCTGAATCGACATTCAAACCGCTGGATGATGTTGCGCGGCTGAAGTTTTCCTTCGACATCAGGGCGCAAACCGGTTTCCATCGGGTGTTGAATGAGCGCGCGGATTTCGATCACCGTATTTTTTTTAGGGTTTGGTGGAACGGTGATGAGTGTTCTGGCCATCGCTATTCCTCAATGCAGGCGGCGAGGGTGACCACCACCTCAACGGTCTGAGCGTAAAAAGAACCGTCATTCATTTCCGCGATGGCCGTGAGTTTTTGCGAGGTGGCCAGGCGAATGCGCGTCGATACTTGAGCACGCCCGGCTGATGGACTGAGCCTGCATTTAATGACTTCGCGCTGCGGATTTTTTTCATTGAACACCGCCATGGCGACCACATAATCAGCATCGGTCATGGGGCTGTCCACGCTGACGCTAATCGGGACTGCGTTGCCGTTATCAATCAATTCAGCGATGTCGAATTTTACTTTTCCCGCCGTTGCTGTCCCAAATGTTACCTTCGTGCCGCGTGCGAATTCTGAAATCGCGGTGTCAAGCGTCGCGGGCGCGCCGAAGACAGGTCGAATCACCACATAACAGGTCATACCAACTGTCGCTGCAAGAATCTGCCGTCGCCGGAAATTGATGGTGTTTAAAAGAATCTGATTCGTTTTCATGGCAACATTTTTCTGACGCACTATGCCTATTTGTTTTCCGTAGCCGGGCTACGAATCCTACGAATTGCGTCGCTTGCCAAGGCGCCACGATCATCGCGTAACGTGAGCAAATAGGCCACCACATCTTCGATTTGTTGTGCAGAAAAAATCGTGCGGCCCTGCTGAGCAGGCGTCACTCGCGTCAGTTTGTTCACGCGATAGTAGGATGGCATGATTGTCGACGGGTTTAATTGTCTGGCATCGACCAGCCTCATCCGCAGCTGCCCGGCAGACGCGCGGCTGCCGATACCCGCCAGGTTACCCGATAAATTTCCCTGAAAACGTTCTTCAGGAATAGGCGCGCTATGGCACAACAAACATAATCCAAGCTGACGATTGGCGACAATCGCGCGACCGCGAACAGCATCGCCGATTCGGCCCTGCAGTGGCTCCGCAATAATGCCATCCGTGACGACAAAAGGCGCGAGTTCAGCGATCGGTTCGGGTGGTGAACCAGCAGCGTAGGCAGTCATGCTTGACGCGGTTACAGCCAACCAAAATAGGGCTGCAACCGACCAGCTTCCGCCCATCAATCTGCGTTCGCTCAAGCCTTCGCCAGGGAATGATTTTTTAATGGCAAGTCGCGAATGCGTTTTCCGGTTGCCGCAAATATTGCATTCAACACAGCCGGTGCGGCGACTGCAATCGTCGGCTCACCCACGCCGCCCCAGAAGCCGCCGGACGCTACAATCACGGTTTCCACTTTCGGCATGTCTGCCAGCTTCATGGTTTGGTAAGTGTGGAAATTATCTTGCATCATGCGGCCATCTTTCAGCGTGCATTCGCCATATAGCGCAGCCGATAATCCGTACACAAACGATCCTTCAACCTGCGCTTCAATTTGCTGCGGGTTTACCGCGTAGCCAGGGTCGGTCGCCGCGACGATGCGGTGAATTTTCAGTACGCCAGCGTCGCTGACGGATACTTCTGCACATGCCGCCACATAGCTGCCAAAGCCCATCGTTTGCGCCAGCCCGCGAAAAACGCCCGTCGGCGCGGGCTTATCCCATCCAGCACGTTCAGCGGCGGCGTTCAGTACCGCAAGATGTTTCGGATGATTCACCATCAGCTTGCGACGGAGCGCCAATGGATCCTGCTTTGTCGCGTGGGCCATTTCATCAATAAAGCATTCCAGATAAATCGTGTTTTGGTTCAAATTAACGCCGCGCCAAAATCCTGGCGGCACCGGTGGATTACGCATCGCGTGATCAATCATCAGCGCCGGAAATGTGTAGCCAATCGATGCTTCGGCGCCCGATGCATTCAAGCCCTGAAACACTGCCGGGTCTTTGCCGTCCTTGATGCTTTGCGGGGCAATATTGGCTAAGATGGATTGGCCTGAAATGCGCATGTTAAGGCCGGTAACGTTGCCGTCCGCATCAAAGCCCGCACTCAGCTTGCATTGCGTGACGGGATGGTAGCGACCGTGCAGCATGTCTTCCTCGCGCGACCAGATAAGCTTCACCGGCACGCCGGGCATTTCCTTTGCGATCGCGACCACTTGACGCACCCAGTCGTGCACCGCGCCACGCCGACCAAAGCCACCGCCCAATAACATTTTATAGACCTCGCAGTTGGCCGGCGGCAAGCCCGAAGCCTCGCTCGCGGCAGCCAGCGCGGCTTCCCCGTTTTGGGTTGGCGTCCAGACCTCACAGCGCTCGGGCGTGTATTTAGCCGTCGCGTTCATGGTTTCCATGGTGGCGTGGTTTTGGTATGGATACGAATACACCGCTTCAATTTTTTTCACCGAGCCGGCAACGGCGGCGCTAGCGTCACCAATCTGATTGCCGACGATGCCATCTTTTGCCTCTAGTCCGGCCTTTAATGTTGCGGCGATATCGGCGCTGGACAATTTCGCGTTCGGGCCTTCATCCCACTCAATCTTGAGCGCATCCAGCGCAGTCTTGGCGCGCCACCAGGTATCGGCCACCACTGCTACCGCGCTATCGCCTACCCGAATAACTTTCTTCACGCCAGGGCGTTTCAACGCGACGGTGTCGTCCACGCTTTTTATTTTGCCGCCAAATACCGGGCAATCTCTAATCGCTGCGTTCAGCATATTCGGCAATACCAAGTCTGTGCCGTAAACCTGTTTACCGTTTGTTTTGTCAATCGTGTCTAAGCGCGCGAGGCGTTTGCCGATGAGTTTCCAGTCTTTGGGGTCTTTCAACGTGACGGTGGTGGGCGCGGTTATTTGTGCTGCCGCCGTCGCGACTTTGCCATAGGTGGTGGTGCGTTTGGACGGTAGGTGAGTGATGACGCTGTTGGCTACGCTGCATTCGGTGACGGGCACTTTCCATTCATTGGCTGCCGCCTGCACCAGCATCATGCGCGCGGTGGCACCGCCCTTGCGCACGTAGTCTTGAGAATCGCGAATACCACGGCTGCCGCCGGTGCCGAAGTTTCCCCAGGCACGATTACGCGCCAAGTTTTGGCCCGGTGTTGGATATTCTGTGGTGACTTTGGCCCAGTCGCATTCCAACTCTTCAGCAAC
>JANYGV010000100.1 GCA_025359285.1 Burkholderiales bacterium | reverse complement strand
TCCTTGATATCCGCTGCATCCAATAAGTTCTGGTCAATCGCGCACGAGCCTTCATAGTGCAATTCTGAATGGGTGGTGGTGACGCGGTGAATTTTAGATTTCAACATCATGCGTTGCATGGTTCCTCCAGATGAGAGTAGCGGAGTATATAAACAATTATTAGATGAAACGCTCTAGGCCAAAAATCCGGCGGTCGCGCTAAATTTTTCTTATTTTAGAAGCGTACCACTCGTTTTTGTGCGGCGCAACATATCGTTCAAAACTACCCTGAAAAACGATAGTTACCAACGGTATTGACGACTTTACCGCGGTTCTAATTGGCGCTTTGAAAATTAAACACTAGCGTTGGCGGGCGTTTCAAGGCTTTTTACCTCGAAACACCGCTCCAGTATTAGCGTTTATTCACCTAACATCAATTCAAGATTATCGATCAGGCGAGTTGCGCCAAGGCGCGCGGCGGCCAGTATGACCAGCTTTTTGTCCGCGGCTGACGGCTCTAGTAAGTCGTCACTGCGCCGCACCGCAATGTAATCCGGCTTCCAGCCGCGCTCCTGGAGCGCCGCTGTCACGTCCGCTTCCATCGCAGCGAAATTACGTTCGCCCGCGATGAGATTGCCTTTCAATTTGGAGAGCGCCGCAAATAGCTGCGGCGCTTCGAGTCGTTCCGCCGCGCTCAGATAGCCGTTACGTGACGACAGCGCCAAGCCATCTTCGGCCCGCACGGTATTCGCCAACACCATCTGGATCGGTAAATTGAGCTGCTGCACCATGTTGTCGAGGACACGACATTGCTGATAATCCTTCTTGCCAAACACGGCAACCGTTGGCTGCACCATATTGAAAAGTTTAAGCACCACCGTCGCCACGCCGCGAAAATGCCCGGGCCGCATCGCTCCATCAAGAATATGCTGGATAGCAGGTGGCTCGACCAGATAGTGCTGTGGCACCGGATACATCTCGGCTTCAGTGGGCGCGAAGACCACATCAACGCCCGCCGCACGACATTTTCCAGTATCGTCGGCAAAGGTGCGTGGATAGGAACCGAAATCCTCTTTCGGTCCAAACTGCAGACGATTGACGAAAATTGAAACCACCACGCAGCCAGGCGTAGCGGCGAGGTTAAATGGATGAACAAGCAGGTGCTCACGTGCAATACGCGTCAGATCAATGTGGCCCGCATGCAAATTTCCCATGGTCGGGACAAAGCCAATAATCAGCTCTGATTTCAAGCGCGCGCGCAACTCGGCAACGGTATGAACTATTTCCACAAAATCACCAGACTGCTAGCCCGCGTTCATGTATTCACGCATTCCGCGCAGCGATTCAATCCGCGTACACAGCATTTGCAGATGTTCGGGATTCTCGACAAAATTGAAGCGGTCGCTATTCACAATCAAAATGGGCGATTCTGCGTAATCGTAAAAATAGCGGGTGTAAGTCTCCGACAAACGCATCAAATAATCCTCCGATATGCCGCGTTCCATCGGCAAGGCGCGACGCTGGATGCGGGTCATCAGGGTGTTGACCGTGGCTTGCAGATAAATCACCAGATCCGGCGTGGGCGCTTGCGGCTTGAGATGATTGTATAGCTGCGAGTAAAGCGCGAATTCGTTGTCGTCCAGCGTCAGCTTGGCGAATAACGCATCTTTCGCCAGCATGTAGTCCGCGATAGTTTTTTTCTCAAATAAATCGGGCTGCTTGATCGCCGCCAGCTGGTTCACGCGCTGGAACAAAAAAAACATTTGGGTGGCGAGCGCGTAGCGTTTCATGTCGCGATAAAACTGCGGCAGAAACGGATTGGCGCTAGCGTCTTCGAGCATCAAATTGGTGGCATAACGCTCTGACAACAAGCGCGCGAGCGTTGATTTGCCGCTCCCAATAGGCCCTTCCACCACGATATAGCGCTGCTTTAACCGCACGCCTGCGGCGTTCATCGCGCCGTCTCGTCAAACTTGCGCACGCCACTCACATCCAGCGGCACCAATAGCTCCAGAACATGACCTCGGCCCGGAATCTCAAGCTCTGGTGCGATCTCGGCCAGCGGCCACAATACGAAAGCCCGTTGGTGCATACGCGGGTGAGGAATGATCAGATCGGGTTCGTCAATCTGCACATCGCCGAATAACAAAATATCCAGATCAAGGGTACGCGGGCCGTTGCGCAAAGTACGCGCATCGCGAACGCGATATTGCGCGGCTTCAATATTCAGCAGATGTGTCAGTAATTGCTGCGGAGAAAGTGTGGTTTGCAACTCAGCCACCGCGTTGACAAAATTAGGCTGGTCGGCTAAGCCGACTGGCGCAGTATCGTAGAACGATGAGACGCGCACCAGTGCCGTGCCGGGGATCTCGTGCACGGCGCGCAATGCCCTCGCTAGCTGCACCAACGGCTGCTCGAGATTGCTGCCCAGACCCAAGAAAACGGTCTCAAGTGGATTTGCTGGCGCGCTCATCTGCTTATATTTTTCTCATGCTCTACTCATACTTTTTTCGTGCCCTCGTTGCGTATGAATCAACAGTCGTATGTTTAAAACTAGCCATTTCATTGCGCCATTCATCGATTAATCGATTAATCGAGCGCATCATCCGGTAGGGGCGTGTCGACCAAAAGCCCAGAGCCAGCGCCAGCGTTACCGTCCTCGCCCGGCTTTTTACGCTTGCGGCGGCGTTTCTTTTTGGGCTCATCATCGGGCAAAAACATGGCCTCGCGGTCTGCGTCAGACGCCGATTGAAAACGCTCCCACCACTCCGCCACATCCTGCGGCGCATCACCGGCAGCGGCGCGCAATTCAAAGAAATCATAACAGGCGCGAAACCGCGGATGGCTCAAGACGCGATAAGCTTTGGTGGCCGAGCGTTGCAGAAAGCGCGATTGGTGAATCCATAGCTCCTTTACCATCGGATCATAGCGACGTGGAATCGCGAGCGCTTTGCGCTGCTGATCAAGGACGTCATCCATCGCTTCGTGCATGGCCTGCACTGGCTTGACACCGTCTGCAATTAGCTTGCGTTGCCGATCAAGCATGGGAAACCAGAACAGCGCGGCAAATAAAAACGAGGGCGATACACTTTTATCGTCTGCAATGCGCGCGTCTGTTTGATTAAGCGCCGCGACAACGAATGGCCGACTTTGCGGGTTATCCAACAAAGAATCGATGATTGGCAATAACTTTTTATGCAGCCCTAGCGAGCGCAGTTTTTCAATACAAAGCAACGAATGCCCGGATAGCAGCAGCTTTAACATTTCATCGAACAAACGCGCGGCGGGAACATTTTCGAGCAGCGGGGCCAAGGCCGCAATCGGCGCTTCCGTCGCGGTGTCAATCGTGAATCCTAGCTTGCCGGCCAGCCGTGATGCGCGCAGCATGCGCACCGGATCTTCGCGGTAACGCTCCACCGGATCGCCGATCATCACCACGCGCTTTTTCTGAATATCGGGTACGCCGTTAACGTAATCCCAAACCTCTTCAAGCGCGGGGTCATAGAACAACGCGTTCATGGTGAAATCGCGGCGGATAGCATCTTCTTGCTGGCTGCCAAAAACGTTATCACGCAGTAAACGTCCGTGCTCGTCTGCTTGAGACTTAGGACCCATCGGCTGATTGCGTCGGCTATCGCGCGCGGCGCGGCCTTCGCGCGGACGACGACGCGAACGGCCATCACTTTCCGCCTGATCCGCACCTATTTCATTAAATTCGAACTGGGAAGCGGAACCGCGATCAGCGGCTTTATCAGCGTGCCCACTTTCGGTATCGGTCATTGCGTCCGCATTCACCGGCTCTGACACAACACCCGCATCACCGGCGCCACGGAAAGTGGTGACTTCGATCGTCTCCGGCCCGAACATGACATGCACAATGCGGAATCGTCGGCCAATAATCCGCGAACGGCGAAACACATTTCGCACCTGCTCAGGCGTCGCGCTGGTGGCGATGTCGAAGTCTTTCGGATGTCGGCCCAGCAATAAATCACGTACCGCGCCGCCTACCACAAACGCGTCGTAGCCCGCCGCCTGCAGGCCTTCGCAGGTGCGAATCGCGGCTTCCGAAATATCTCTACGGTCAATGCCATGCTCGGCCCGACTGTATTTACGCGGCACGTCGGTATGCGCCTTCGAGCCACTTTTGCTGCGCTTTGACTTGCTGGAATCGGTTACCGGTGGCGCGCTATCGCCGCGTCCAAATACTTTTTGAATGAGTTTTTTTATCACGCGAGTTGATCTGCTGGAGTAAAAGAGTTTACGGGTGATGGCCGCTCGGCCAGCGGTTCCCGTAACGAAATAATCGGCCAACCTTGCGCCAACGCATGCGCACGCAAAATTGAATCCGGATCGACCGCAACGGGCCGATTCACGACTTTCAGCAGCGGCAAATCATTCAACGAATCACTGTAAAAGAATGATTGTTCAAAATCGGCGAGCGACTTGCCCATTTGCTTTAACCATTGCTCGACGCGCACTACCTTGCCGGCTTGAAACGAAGGTATGCCCACCGCGCGGCCCGTATAGCGATTGTCGATAATTTCCACATCACAGGCAATCAAATTTGGAACACCCAAATGCTGTGCGATCGGTGCTGTCACAAACGCGTTGGTCGCTGTCACGATCACGCAAAGATCGTGGCGGTGCTTGGCCAGCAACGACCACGCGGCATCCAGAATCATCGTCTGAATTTTCGTCTGCATAAATTGATGATGCAGTGGCGCAATATCTTCAACCGTCTTGCCCGCAATCGCCGACAAAGCAAATGTCAGATAGGCGTGAATGTCGAGTGAACCGGCGCGATATTGCGCATAAAATTCATCGTTTTTAGCCCTGAACGTTGCAGGATCCACCAGTCCACGCTCTACTAAAAACTCACCCCACGCATGGTCGCTGTCTCCGCGCAGCAGGGTATTGTCGAGATCAAATAAGGCGAGGTTCATGGCAGAAATTGGCAATCAGGCTAGTGTGGGTTGGGAGTTTGTATTGAGCGCAGGCGCATATTGAGAGAAGAGTTCAGGGGTTGACATTTCGCGCAGCAGCGGCAGCGTGATTTCGCGGCGGGTTTCAAGCGAGTAGCGATCCAGCGCATCCAGAAACGAGATCAGCGACGCCATATCCCGCCGCGCGTGACGAAGCAAATATTGGGTCACATCATCACGCAACGCAAATCCTCGGGTGCTGGCGTGCGCCCGCAACGCCTCGATTTTTTCAGCATCCGTTAATGGATTCAGTTGAAACACCAGACCGCTGCCGAGTCGGCTGGTCAATTCAGGGCGCAATCGCAAATCGCGTGGCGCGGCGCAACCTGTTGCCACCACCCAGCCTGACTCTCCGGGCTGATTCGCGTGATTAATATTATTGAATAGCTGAACCTGCTCGGCGTCGCTTAATTTTTCAACGTCATCGACGATCACCTGGTTCGCGCGAAGGCGCGTGCCCAAGCGGGTGTCGACGTTCGTGTCAATATTTTTCAGGGCGCTGGCCAGGTGCGTTTTGCCACTGCCCGAAACACCCCATAAATAAAGGACTTTGAGGGCATATGCCCCAAGGTCCGCGCCAGCGCTGGCGTCTGGGCCTGCGCCTGAATTCAGGATTAAAGCGGCCTGTTTGCTGAGCCGCAGGCATGATTCAAGCGCTTCTGCATTTGACCCGCGCACAAAGTTATTGAACGTAGGCAGCGGCGCAGGGATAAGGTCGAGGACGAGTTGTTTCACGTCTTAAATTATACCTCTGCTGGATTACGAAAAGCGGGGCAGCCGCTTGGCTGCACGCTCTCTAAAAACCCGCCCTACAAACTCGCATTGCCGACCGCATTGCCGACTCGCATTGCCGACCGCGTTTTCGACTCACATCGCCAACTTCTAGCGCATGCACCCCAAACCCAACTCACATAAAAAAAACAGCCAGTGTTACCACCGGCTGTTTTTTGCTCGGCATCGTTTGCGTGCGGCTTAGAACTCGTAGCGGAACGTGGCTTGCAACGCCCACTGTGATTCGCCACGATCCTGACGCGTCGTGAAATCGTCAGCTTTCGCATTAACGATATAACGATAACGGCCCTGATCGTCCACACCGGCAAAATTCACGAAACCACGTGTGTTGCCACCGTTAGCCTGGAAAGCCATTTCATCGATATGGCCCCATTTCTTGTTCAGCAAATTGCCGAGGTTCAAAATATCAAACGCGAATACAGCTTTGTGGCCTTT
>JANYGV010000373.1 GCA_025359285.1 Burkholderiales bacterium | reverse complement strand
TTGGTAAACGCAGTTTTTATCCGCTGCCAGACGCGGTTGAAAAAGCCTTGGCCAGCTCAAAAATGGTGGTGGTGGAAGCTGATATTACAAAAACGGATGGGCTGGCCGATATTACCGCGCTGATCATGTACGCGCCGCCGGACACACTGCAAACTAAAATTCCTCCACATTTGTTTGACCGATTAAAAGTCCAGCTCGCCCGTTACAAAATGCCGGTCGAAAGCATCAAGCCGATGAAGCCGTTTATGGTGGGCGCGCTGCTGTCGGTTAACGAATTCACGCGTCTCGGTTATGAAATGAATTTTGGGGTGGATGGCTACCTGATTGCATCGGCGCAAAAGCAAATGAAGCCGGTGCTGGAGCTTGAATCCCAGCTGAGCCAGATTCAAATGCTGGCAGACATGCCGCCGCTGCTGCAAGAGGCATTTTTGGAGAACGCACTGGGCTCGCTCGAAAATGACAGCATCAGCGACCAAGTGACGGGCGTCGTGAACGCGTGGCAATCGGGCGATACGAAACTGATGCAAGACGTGGTCGGAGAAGGAAACAAATCGGCGAAACGTATCCCCGAATTTGATGAGATTTTGCTCTACAGCCGACATCCGGCCATGCTCAAGAAAATTGAGAGCTATCTGCAGGGTACGCAGCCGTATTTTGTGGCGGTCGGCTCACTACATTTGCTAGGACCCAAAGGCTTGGTGGAATTATTGCGCGCCAAAGGCTACAAGGTTCGCCAGCTATGAGTGTGAATCCAAAACCCACGCGTCATGGCGGCCAGATACTGGTTGATCAACTCAAAATCCACGGCGCTGATTTAGCGTTTTGTGTGCCGGGCGAAAGCTATTTGCCGGTGCTGGATGCGCTGTATGAATCACGAGACTCGATTCGGCTGATCACGTGTCGCCACGAAGGCGGCGCGGCCAACATGGCCGAGGCCTACGGCAAATTAACGGGCAATCCCGGTCTCTGTTTGGTTACACGTGGGCCTGGTGCTACGAACGCCTCGATTGGCGTACATACGGCGTTCCAGGATTCCACGCCGATGATTTTATTTATTGGTCAGGTCGGTAATGATTTTGTTGAGCGCGAAGCGTTCCAAGAAATCGATTATCGCCGCATGTTTGGCCAGATGGCGAAATGGGTGGCGCAGATTGATCGTGTCGAGCGCATCCCCGAATACATCGCACGCGCTTATCAGGTCGCGACCAGCGGCCGCATGGGGCCGGTGGTGCTGGCATTGCCGGAAGATACGCTGACGGCAATCGCGGATGTGGCTGATGCACGTGGTTATCAGCATGGTCAGATGATTGGTCCGTCACCCGGAGAGCCAGCAATGGCGCGGGTTTGCAGCCTGCTGTCCGAAGCAAAAAATCCGTTTGTGATTGTTGGTGGTAGCGGCTGGAATCCGACCAGCTGCGCTGATTTGCGCCATTTTATTGAGACGCAAAATGTGGCCTTGGGCTGTGCATTTCGCTTTCAGGATTTGTTTGATAACAGCCATCCCAACTACGCGGGTGATGTCGGCATTGGCATCAATCCCAAGCTGGCCGAACGCGTCAAAAATGCCGATGTGGTGCTGGTTATTGGGGCGCGTCTGGGCGAAATGACGACGAGCGGTTACACCGTTTTTGAAGCACCGATCCCGAAACAAAAATTGATTCACGTACACGCCGGCGCGGAAGAATTGGGCCGCGTGTATCAGGCGGATGTGATGATTAATTCGACGGTATCGGCGTTTGCGAAAGCAATCGCCGGTCTGCCGCGCGTCACCAATTTATTTGTGAACGCAGAGTTGGCAAATCGAGATTATCAGCAATGGCAGGCGCGTAAAGAAATCCCTGGCATGGTGCAAATGTGGGACGTCATGCAAACCCTCGAAGCCGTGCTGCCCACCGACGCCATTCTCACTAACGGCGCTGGCAACTATGCGACATGGTTGCATCGATTTCATCGCTACGGTGGACCCGGAAAATTTCGCACCCAGTTAGCGCCCACCTCCGGTGCGATGGGTTACGGCGTGCCCGCTGCAATTGCAGCCAAAGCCGTTGATCCGGCGAGAACAGTAGTCTGCTTTGCCGGTGACGGCTGTTTTTTAATGACTGGCCAAGAGCTGGCAACGGCCGTGCAATATCAGCTCAACGTGATTTTTATTGTCGTCAATAACGGCATGTACGGCACGATTCGTATGCATCAAGAGCGCGAATTTCCGGGCAATAATTATGGAACTGCGCTGATCAATCCTGATTTTGCCGCGTACGCAAAATCATTCGGCGCGCATGGCGAGATTGTCGAGCGCACGGATCAATTCGCGGCTGCGTTCAAGCGCGCGAGCGACGCGGGAAAGCCGGCGTTGATTGAAATTCGAATTGACTCAGAAGCGATTTCTCCCAATACAACGTTGTCTGCGATTCGTGACGCGGCGATGGGCGCGAAGAAAAACGCGTAGCGCGAACAAAATGCGCAGTCCTCGCAAAATTTCTTCGGGATGACAGCGAGGTGCGTCACACTGCGAAGCGACGTGACACGGGTGCATAAAGTCAATCAAGGCGTCGGGTAGCAGCGCAGCCTAACCTGCTCGTGAGAACATGGCGCTATTATGGGCGCGCCTTTAGGAGCAAAAACCCTCCAAAGTGCGCGCCATTGCTTGTGTTTGCTTACGCTACTTGAAAAGCAAAACTATCATCCCCATTTGCACGCGAACAAAAACAATTTTGTATTTCTGTAAAAAAGGACGCTCCCAGCATGAACGCAACAACTGAAAAACCTGTTAAAGAAACCTTAAATTTTCAAACGGAAGTCAAGCAGCTGCTCCAGTTGATGATCCATTCTTTGTACTCCAACAAAGAAATTTTCCTGCGAGAGCTGATTTCTAACGCGTCGGACGCGTGCGATAAATTGCGCTTTGAAGCGGTGACTGACGCGAGTCTTTATGGCGATGATTCGGATCTGAAAATTCGGATCAGCGCTGATGCCGCAGCGGGCACCATCACGATCTCAGACAACGGTGTTGGCATGTCGCGTGATGAAGTGATTGCCAATATTGGCACGATTGCGAAATCGGGTACGAAGGAGTTTTTCTCCAAATTAACGGGCGATCAAAAAACGGATTCGCACCTGATAGGTCAATTTGGTGTGGGTTTTTATTCCGCGTTTATCGTGGCGGATAAGGTAACGCTTACCACGCGTCGCGCGGGCTCAACAGAAGCCGTGTGCTGGGAATCGGCAGGCGATGGCGAATTCACCCTGGAAGCGGTGAAGAAAAGTACGCGCGGCACCGATGTGGTTTTGCACTTGAAGGAAGACGCAAAGGAATTCCTTGAGGATTGGCAACTGAAATCCATCATTCGTAAATATTCGGATCACATTCAGATGCCGATTGTGATGAAGAAAACGGAATGGAATCAGGAAAAATCGGAAAACGTGATTACCGATGAAGATGAAACCGTCAATCGCGCAAGTGCCTTGTGGACGCGGCCGAAGAGCGATATCACCGACGAGCAATACGAAGAGTTTTACAAACACGTGTCGCATGATTGGGAAAAGCCGCTGGGCTGGACGCATGCGCGTGTCGAGGGTAAACAAGAATACACCGAGCTTTTATATATCCCCGGCAAAGCGCCGTTTGATTTATGGGATCGCGAGCGCAAGCATGGCGTGAAGCTTTATGTACGTCGTGTTTTTATCATGGACGATGCGGAACAATTGCTGCCGCGCTATTTGCGTTTCGTAAAAGGCATTGTTGATTCCAACGATTTGCCGCTGAATGTGTCGCGCGAAATTTTGCAGGCGTCGAAAGATGTGGATTCGATCAAGAACGGTTGCACGAAAAAAGTGCTGGGCATGCTGGACGATCTTGCTGAAAATCACAAAGAAAAATTTGCCACCTTCTGGAGCGCATTTGGTCGCGTGTTCAAGGAAGGGATTGGCGAGGATCACGCCAACAAAGATCGGATCGCCTCGCTTTGCCGATTCGCTTCAACACACAATTCAGATGATGCACAAAACGTATCGCTTACCGAATATGTGTCGCGCATGAAGCACGGCATGGACAAAATTTATTACGTGACCGGCGATAGCTTTGGTGCAGCAAAAAACAGCCCGCATTTGGAAGTCTTCAAGAAAAAAGGCATTGAAGTTTTGCTGCTCACCGAGCCGGTGGACGAATGGTGGTTGGGCCAGTTTGAAGAGTTTGAAGGCAAGAAATTGGTCTCGGTCGCAAAGGGTGATTTGGATTTGGGCAGCTTGGCTGATGAAACCGAAAAAGCGCAACAAGCAAAAGTTGCCGAGGAATTAAAGCCGCTAGTGGAAAAAATTAAAGCGGCACTGGGCGACAAGGTAAAAGAAGTTCGCGTGACTGATCGACTCACCGATTCGCCTGCGTGCTTGGTCGTGGACGAAAACGCCGCCTCTGGCAATCTCGAACGCATGCTGCGCGCGGCCGGACAAAACGTGAATGCGGCGAAGCCAATTCTCGAAATCAATCCAACGCATCCGCTGATCGAAAAGCTTAAAACTGGCGTGCTTGCTGAAACTTTTGGTGATTGGAGTCATCTGCTATTCGAGCAATCGCTTCTGGCAGAAGGTGGTCAGCTCGAAGATCCGGCGGGTTTTGTGAAGCGGTTGAATTCACTGATGTTGAAATAAAAAATAATCAAGAAAGGCAGCGCCATGGATCGCATTATCATCGTCGGCGGCAGCAGCGCCATTGGCCGCAGCATCGCCGAACGCGCCGCGAAACGTGGCGCGCAGCCTTTCTTGATTGGTCGTAATGAAGAAAAGCTAAATGAACTTGCGGCGGCGACGGGCGGTTTATTCGCCATCGCCGATGTGATGGATGAGATAGCACTTGCGGCAGCAGTGAAAACGGCGGTAGCAGACGCGACAATTACGGGCTTGGCCTATTGTGTGGGTTCGATTGATTTGAAACCACTGCGCAGCCTAACCGGCGACGCCATGGTTGCCGCGTTCCGTCTCAACGCAGTTGCCCCGGCGATTGCCGTGCGTGAAGCCGCTGCTGCGCTAAAAGCGGCGAATGGGTCCGTTGTGTTGTTCTCGACCGTGGCCGTCGCACAAGGCTTTGCAAGTCATACCATCGTCTCCGCTGCCAAAGGTGCCGTAGAAGGCCTGACGCGAGCCCTGGCAGCCGACTTAGCGCCCCAGGTGCGCGTAAATTGCATTGCGCCCAGCTTGACCGATACCCCGCTCGCCGCGAAATTAACTTCCAACGCCGCCATGGCCGAGGCGATCGCCGCCATGCACGCCATACCCCGCCTGGGAACCGCCGCCGATCATGGTGCACTGGCTGATTTTTTATTGTCGCCAGAAGCGGGCTGGATTACGGGTCAGGTGATTGCGGTTGATGGTGGACGATCACGGGTGCGGACGAAGGGGTAGAACTGTTTGTGGGCCGAGGTGACACAAACACTTTGTTACAACCCCGATTCACCGATTTTTCTACGGTTCGCGTTACTCGCTTGTGACAAGTTGTCTATAAGTTTTTGACACTTGTGGCAACGCAACGGAATCACCATAAAAATTATGGCCTTCCGCAATTAATCCATGAACGAGACTCGGAGAATTAAATGAAAAATATTTTTTCCACAACACTGGCAATAGCAATTGGCGCCGCAATTTCTGCATCCGCGATGGCACAAACCAATGCGACCGAAGTTGAGCGTAACGTTAATCAACAACAACGTATTGAGCAGGGCTTGAAATCAGGAGAACTGAATACACGAGAAGCAGCGCGGCTTGAGAAGCAAGAATCAAAAGTTAATCGCGACGAAGCGCGTGCGCTCAAAGATGGCAAATTGAGCGTGACTGAAAAAGCCAAGCTGCAGGCCGAACAGAACAAGGTCAGTCAGGACATTTATCGCGAGAAACACGATACACAAAAAGGTAATCCAGATTCGGCATCGTCAAAGCGAACGCAGGCCGAAGTGCAGCGCAATATCAATCAGCAACAACGTATTGAGGCAGGTGTGAAGTCAGGCGAGCTGACAAAAAAAGAAACGGCAAAGCTGGAGCGCGGTCAGGCGCATGTTGAACATAAAGAAGCCAAGGCGGGCCGTAATGGGCATGTCACTGCGCGCGAAGAAGCCGGGATTCAACGTGCAGAAAATAAGCAGAGTGCAGACATTTATAAACAAAAACACGATGCCCAAGTACGTTAGTTTGTCTGTGTGGCTTGTTTGAAAGGCTCGCTAAATAGAAAAACCCCGCGCGGCGGGGTTTTTCGTTGCTGAAGCATGATGACTGATTACTTTGGTTCTTTCTTCATCATTACGTCTTTGACGCAGGCTTTCATGTCATCGCCTTTCTTGTCTTTACAGACTTCCATTGCGGCATTTTTGGCTTCGCAGTAAGCTTTTTTGTCAGGGCTTTCTTCCCGGCTGCAATCGGCCATTTTTTGCCCATCTGCGGCTTGCGCAGGGGTGATGGGCGCTTGTGCAAATGCGAAAGTGGAAGATGTGGCGATAGCGGCGCCAGCGATGAGTGAGAGATAGTTCTTCATGAAAATACTCCTGTAAAAATGACTTCCAATTGAAGCCTACCGAAAGCTTACGCGCCTCTTTCTGCTCAATGTTCAGCGTCGTCGATCAACGACGCAAACATTTTTTTGTCTTACATGTGGCCATCCCGATTTCTTACGCACGCGTGTTCGAGTGCACAGCATGGCAGGATAATTATGCAGAGCGTGAAAGAGCCCAATCGATGTGGTCGCGAACCATTTCGCTCGCGGTTTCACGGCGTGTATTCAGCGCTTTTATGATGGCGGATTTATTTTCAATACTAATTGAACTATTCGAGGCAAGCGCGATTGATGCACCAGTTGCGTCGGTCACACTCTCGCGCACAAGATTTTCACCCAACCGATTTCCTAGTGCCACCGCAATATTACGGCTCCATGCCTCGTAGCCGATACGCCTGATTGCGCTGCCTTCCATGCGGTCATTGAACTGTTGCTCAGTCCAGTTAAATAATTCGATGAGCGTGACATCATCAAGTTGATGACGAATATTGAAATCAATTTCAGTGGCGAGCTTTGCATATTTATTCCACGGGCAAACCAGCTGGCAATCATCGCACCCGTAAATCCGATTACCCATGGCTTCGCGGAATTCTTCCGGAATCGCGCCCTTGTTTTCAATCGTCAGATACGAAATACATCGCCGCGCATCCAGCTGATAAGGTGCGGTAATAGCACGTGTTGGGCATATCTCGATGCACTTGCTGCAGGTGCCACAATGTTCGCCAACAGGGCCATCGGCGGTGAGCGGCAAATTGGTAAATAACTCGCCTAAAAAAAACATTGAACCCGCATCGCGCGACAGCAGCAGCGTATGTTTGCCACGCCAGCCCAGACCTGCTTTTCGCGCTAGGGCGACTTCCATGACGGGTGCCGAATCTGTGAACACGCGGTATGAAAAATGATCTACTTCGGCGGTAATTTTATCGGCCAGCTTTTGCAATTTATGTCGCATGACTTTGTGATAGTCGCGGCCCAAGGCATAGCGGGAAATATAAGCGGCGTTTGTGTCTTCGAGTACGCTCCAACTTTCCTTTGCATTCGGCGCCACATAATTTAGCCGGACGGATATCACTCGCACGGTGCCTGGAATCAGTTCAGCGGGTCGGCTGCGCTTAATGCCGTGACGCGCCATATAATCCATATCACCGTGGCGACCTTGTTCAAGCCACTGCTGCAAATACTCTTCTTCAAGGGTCAGATCGGTATCGCTAATGCCGACTTCATCGAATCCCAATTCGCGGCCCCAAGTTTTGATCTGCTGCGATAGTTTGGAAAAATCGGGCGCTGATATATTCAAATTCATGTAACGAGTTTAGTGGACAAATGGCGGCTTCAGACAGTGGCAAAAAATGCGGCAAAAAAGCATGGCGGAAAACATGGCAGAAAATTTGAATGTTGATTTGTCGGATGAAGCGGCGACGTTGGCATTCGGCGCGCAGCTTGCGCGCGAATTGCAGCCTGGAATAACGATTTATTTGAGCGGCGATTTGGGCGCGGGCAAAACCACGCTGGTACGAGGATTATTGCATTCGCTTAAGTACGAAGGGCGCGTTAAAAGCCCGACTTACGCACTGGTTGAACTTTATGTAGTTTCTAAGTTAAACTTGTATCACTTTGATTTCTATCGCTTCGGCGAACCTGAGGAATGGCAAGAAGCCGGCTTTCGAGATCTCTTCAACGAGACCAATATTTGTCTGGTGGAGTGGCCGGAGAAGGCCGGAGAATTGTTGCCTCCGCCGGACCTGAGGATTGCGCTGAAATCGGCACCGGGGGAAGGTCGGGAAGCGAACATCTCCGCCATTTCTCGGCGGGGTCAGGGGATGTTGGCGGTGCTGAAGGACGGCCAGACTCCGGG
>JANYGV010000346.1 GCA_025359285.1 Burkholderiales bacterium | reverse complement strand
TGCTATGGTGGTGCGAGCATGTTGGCTGCGTTGGCGAATGAGCGTGTGTTCTCAGATAATACCCAGCTTGCAATGTCGGGCCCGACCATCCTTGCGCAAAGTGCGGGCGCATCCGCGATTGATGAAGTATTTCGCGCGATTGCCGAAGCGGCCATAGGTGCTAATGCCCGTGTGAAATTATCGGCATCGAACAGCAAAACGTGGAGCCGCGCGGTGCCCGAACCGGCCACGAACACCGATTCAGCATGGCATCAACTTCATGTTGAACTCGGCGAGCGTTGGAAAAACCAGAACCGCCCGCAGAGCGCGTTTACGCTTGGCGAGCCGCATATTCGTGAGGAGTTAAAAGCGCTTTATCCGGATGGTTACAAAATAGAGGAAGAGCAGGGCGTGTTGTTTGGCCGTGCAAAAACGGGCCAAGAAAAAATTCGCTTGATGGGCATGGTGGATCGCCAGCCGCTGACTGCGCAACGCGCCTGGGCATTGGCGGATCGGGTGTGGGCGCTGTGTTTGTCGGGCAAGGAATTGGCGGGCTCACGGCTCAATATTGTTGTGGATTGCGAAGCGCATGCGACCTCGCTTGATGATGAAAAGATTATGTTGTCGCAATATATGGCGAATCTGGCGATGGCGTTGACGATCCTTGGGCGGCGTGGCGCATACATCGAAACCACGGTGCTAAAGAAGCTCGGCGGTGGTGTGTATGTGGCGCTGGCTTCCGCTTCAGTGAAAGTAAATTTGCTGCATGGCGCGGAAATTCAATTGCTGCCGGGTCGTGCGATTGCGAGCATTTTGGGCGATGCAGCGGCCACGAATACCGAAGGTAGGGCGGGAGCGGATGTGTATATCGCGGCGCGTGTGATCGATCAGGAATTAAAAGTCGGGCTGGTTAGAAAAATATAATGAACGCCAATCTCTATTCGCTATTTCAATCGCGGTTTCCTGCAGATAAATCGCGCGTATTTTTAGAAACAGAATCGGGCCGTGAGATTACTATTGCTGAATTCGAATCGACGGTCGCGCGTTACGCGGGCTTGATCCACGCCCTGGGTGTGGCCCCGGGCGAGCGGGTCGCTGTTCAGGTTGAAAAATCACCTGAAGCCTTGATGTTGTATCTGGCCTGCCTGGCTGCGGGAGTGGTTTATTTACCGCTCAACAGCGCCTATCGCGAAAGCGAAATAGCCTACTTTTTAGGCGATGCTGAACCGCGAATTTTTGTGCATTCGCCACGCGATGAGACATGGGCACAGCCGGTTTGCGAAAAACTTTCAATAGCGCATCGATTCGCCATGAACGAGGCGGGGGGCGGCTCGTGGGCCGAAAATGCCTTGAACGCCCCGTCATTGCTTGAGATTGCGAATCGTGCAGCGGACGATCTGGCCGCGATTCTCTATACGTCGGGCACCACTGGGCGCAGCAAGGGCGCGATGATTACGCACCTTAATTTGTCATCGAATGCGCGCACCCTGCATCAATATTGGGGTTTCAAGGCGGACGATGTATTGCTGCATGTGCTGCCGTTGTTTCATGTGCACGGATTATTCGTCGCGGCGCACACCGCATTGCTCAATGCGGATCGGGGTGGGCGGCTGCTTTTTCATGCCAAATTTGATGCGAAAGCGGCGCTCGCATCAATGGCGCGCGCAACCGTTTTTATGGGCGTACCCACCATGTATACGCGGCTGCTGGCCGAGCCCGGGTTCAACGCGGACACCTGCAGCAAAATGCGCCTTTTTGTATCGGGATCTGCGCCTTTGCTCGCCGAAACGTTCAATGAATTCAAATTGCGCACCGGCCACACGATTCTTGAACGTTATGGCATGACCGAAACGGGCATGATCACATCCAATCCCTTGGTCGGTGAGCGTAAAGGTGGCACGGTCGGATTACCGCTGCCTGGCGTGACCGTGCGGGTCACCGATGGTGATGCGGATAATGACTCGACGGTGCTGGCAGCGGGCGGGATTGGTCATATTCAGGTCAAAGGCGACAACGTACTGCCGGGCTATTGGCGCATGCCCGAAAAAAATTTAGAAGAATTTACCTCGGACGAGTTTTTCAAAACCGGCGACATGGGTTTTATGGACGCGGATGGTTACGTCAATATCGTGGGCAGAAGCAAAGATCTGGTTATTTCCGGCGGCTACAACATCTATCCGAAAGAAGTGGAGCTGGTGATCGATGATTTACCGGGTGTGGCAGAGAGCGCTGTGATTGGCTTGCCGCACCGCGATTTTGGTGAAGCGGTGGTGGCCGTAGTGGTCTTGGTTGCCGGGGCCAGCGTGAAAAAATTGCCAAGCGCCAGCATTGGTGCGGCGTCTGATTCAAGCATGGAATCCGGCTTGGAGGCCGCGGTTATTCAGGCCTGCAAACAAAAACTGGCTAATTTCAAAGTGCCCAAAAAGGTATTTGTGGTGGCCGAATTGCCACGCAATGCGATGGGGAAGGTGGAGAAAAACGAGCTTCGCAAGCGATATTTAACAAGTTTTGACTAGCATCGTCGGCAAATCGCGCTTCGTGTGCGTTAATTCATAGGCAGAGTGCTTGAATTATCCGATGCTGGAATCATATAACTTGAGTTAGTAAACTGCCAGATCCAGAAACACCATAAAAGTAGACGTGTTCAAGGACAGTGTTCATCAACGCATTGTTTGCATCCTGCACCTCAACCAATAGAGATACGTTAAATTTCATGATCGTTTTCAGCTTAAGTTGCTATGAAAAACATGCCTTCGACGGCTGGTTCCGTTCGTCCGAAGATTTTCATTCGCAATTAGAACGCAGGCTGGTGGAATGTCCCGTCTGTGGTGACACCAATATCGTGAAACAGCTGTCCGCGCCCCGTATTAATTTGGGCGTTAGCGCGAGTGTCAGTCAAAACACTGCTTCAAACGCGGCCGTTGCGGAATCACGAGAGTTGACCCAAAGCGGTGCCAGCGGTGCACACCAAATGGCACGTTCGGGTAACAGCTTAAGCGCGGATGAGCTAGCTGCCGCGACAGCTATTCCGGGGCTACAGCAGCATATGCTGCGTCAGTTCAAAAAATTTGTTCTGGCCAACACCGAAAACGTCGGCACTGCGTTTGCGGAAACCGCACGGCGCATGCATTATGGCGAGGAATATTTACGCAGTATTCGCGGCCAAGTGTCGATGGATGATGCGATCGCGTTGCAGGACGAAGGCATTGACACCATGCAATTGCCGCCCGGCGTCATGATGGATGAGGGCTTGCAATAGCGGTGTGCGGAGCCCGCGCTAGTGAACAGCATTTCTGCGGCGCAGTAATAACGACAATACGGCTATCGCGGCCATGACCAGCGCCGCGACGACAAAAGGCGTGGTTGCGTTATAAGTTTCTGCCAGCATGCCGCCTAATGCCATTCCCGCGCCGATGCCGCTGACAATAAATGTCGATGACCATGTAAAGGCCTCGGTCGCGTATTTTTGCGGTGCCATCCTCGATACCAAAATACTCTGGACGGCCATTGATGGCGCGATCGTCGCGCCGGCGACAAATGCGACTACACCGAGCAATAAAAGCTGGCTCACCCAGGCATGCAGCAGCAGCGGCAGCACCATCATGCTGAGTAAAACGCCGAATTGACGCTCCAACGAGAGCTTGATGCGCATCACGCCATAAACCGCACCGCCGACCGCACTGCCTGCCGAATTTACCGCATACAAGACGCCCGCCAGTGCGGGCAGCGACAGCGATGTTGCCAGCGCGGGATAGCCCACTTCCAGCAGGCCGAACGCGATCGCCAAACCGAAGGTAACCGCGAACAGCCACAACAATTGGGGATCGGTTAACGGGCCGAGCAAATGACGTTCCTCCACACTGCTTTGCTGCCAATAATTGAGCACAGGCGAGGCCATGAAAATCAGGAATGCCGCAAACACCATCGCGGTGGTAATCAAAAACCCCACGCTGGGATTGGACAGCGCAATCATTAACGCCACCAACAACGGCCCGACGGTAAAACATAGTTCCATCGTTACTGCATCGACCGAAAACGCCATCTTGCGCGCTGATTCGTCGGTGAAGCGTTGCCGCCATACGGTTCGGGTGAGGGTGGTGATGGGTGCTGGAAATAGGCCCGCAAGAATGGCGGCGCCGATGATGAGCGGGAATGACATTTTAAAATAGGCGGCCACGAACAACGCGAGCAACGTTAGCGGCTGCGCAATGCCGGTCACGCGCAGCAGCTTTTGCGGCCCGTGGCGATCAATGATGCGACCCTGCACGGGTGCTGACACGGCCATCGCGATGAAGTAGGCGCCGACCGCGGTGCCCGCCAATTTGAATGAGCTGAGTGCATCGCGCAAAAATAACAGCATCGACAGTCCCATCATGCCGGTGGGCAGCCGGGATAGCCAGGCGACAAGCACCATGCGGCCGACGTCAGGCAGGCGCAAGAATTCCGCGTAAGGTCTGATGAAATGTTTCACGAATAGCGGAAGCTTGGCGATTAAAGTACGAAAAGTACGAAAAGTACGAAAAGTACGAAAAGTACGAAAAGTGCGAGAACTAAAGCGCGGGTGCGGCTGCTTTCGGGTTCTCCAGAATCGCCATCGTCAACCGCGAAATACAAACGAGTTTGTCGGCCTCGTCGGTGATGCGGATTTCCCAAATTTGGGTGGATTTGCCGCGATGAATCGGCCGGGCAACGCCAACTACCCAGCCACTTTTGACGCCGCGCAGGTGATTCGCGTTGATTTCGAGCCCAACCGCGCTATGGGTTTTGGGATTGATGCATAAAAACGCGCCGGTGCTGCCGAGGGTTTCAGCTAATGCCACCGAGGCACCGCCGTGCAATAACCCGAATGGCTGGTGGGTGCGATGATCCACCGGCATTCTAGCTTTTATATAATCATCGCCGATGTCGAGAAATTCGATGCCAATATGCGCCGCCATGCCCGGCGCGGAGCGATTCAGCGCTTCAAGCGTGGGACGATTTGCCCAGATGGCAGTGCTCATGAAGTCATGCTCCGCCGAATGCGTTCAGGCCGGTCTGGGCGCGGCCCAGGATGAGCGCGTGCACATCATGCGTACCTTCATAGGTGTTGACGGCCTCGAGATTCATCGAATGGCGGATGACATGATATTCGTCGGAAATGCCGTTGCCGCCGTGCATATCGCGCGCCATACGGGCAATGTCGAGCGCTTTGCCGCAATTATTGCGCTTCATCAGCGAAATCATTTCCGGCGTGGCGAGGCCCTCATCGAGCAGACGGCCTAACCGCAGCGCACCTTGCAAACCAAGCGTAATTTCAGTTTGCATGTCGGCTAGTTTTTTCTGCACCAGCTGCGTGGCCGCGAGCGGTTTGCCAAACATAATGCGATCCAGCGAGTATTGGCGTGATGCCATCCAGCAAAATTCGGCCGCACCCATAACGCCCCAGCTAATGCCGTAACGCGCTTTATTCAGGCAGCCGAATGGACCTTTCAAGCCCTTTATATTCGGCAGCAAGTTCTCATCGGGAACAAACACTTGATCCATCACAATTTCGCCCGTAATCGACGCGCGCAACGAGAATTTGCCCTCAATTTTCGGTGCCGATAATCCTTTCATGCCTTTTTCAAGCACGAAACCGCGAATCTCGCCCGCATCGTCTTTGGCCCAGACAATAAAAATATCGGCAATCGGCGAATTGGTGATCCACATTTTGGCACCATGCATGATGACACCACCATCCACTTTTTTAGCGCGCGTGATCATTGACGAAGGATCAGAGCCTGCGCCTGGTTCGGTCAAGCCAAAGCAGCCCACCAGCTCGCCGGTGGCCAATTTTGGCAGCCAGCGTTCGCGCTGTGCTTCGTTGCCGTAGGCGTAAATGGGGTACATCACTAGCGAGGATTGCACGCTCATTGCCGAGCGATAGCCGGAATCGACGCGCTCTACCTCGCGCGCCACCAAGCCGTAGCAAACATGGTTCACGCCTGCACAGCCATAGCCCTCAATAGTAGAACCTAACAACCCAAGCTCACCCATTTCATTCATGATCTTGCGGTCAAATGTTTCGTCGCGGTTGGCCTTCAACACGCGCGGCATCAGCTTGTCCTGGCAATAGGCATGAGCCTGATCGCGCACCATGCGTTCATCTTCCGAGAGTTGGTCGTCCAGTAACAAGGCATCGTCCCATTTGAATTTGGGCGCGGTGGCTTTTGGCTGATTGGCGGGCAGATCGTTTGGGTTCATGCGTATTCCAGTAGAAAACAGTTGGGCCTCGATTTTAGCTTATGTGAGCGTTCAATTCGGCGAAGCACTGCCGAATACCTGCATCGGACTACTAATCTTGTACACCAACAATAGAGCCATAAACTGGTAAATTGTTTAGCTAAATTCTGTTTTTTTGATGTATCCCTGATGTATTTTTACCTCCGCTCGCTGCTGCTCGTTTTGTGCGTAAACCGGCAAACACAACCATATGTAACACGATAAGTGAACCCCTAAAAATGCCAAACCTAAAAACAATTGAAGCCACCGATCTGTGGAAAATCAAACGGCCTGCCTCGCTTAGCCTGTCGCCTGACGGCTCGCTTGCATGCGCCGCAGTAACCGCCTACGACATGGAATCCAATTCGGGCAGCACACATTTATGGCTGCTTTCAACATTTGGGGGTGCGCCGCGACAACTGACCTCTTGTGGCGAAAAAGACGGTGGCTGCAGATGGTCGCCCGACGGCGCATCGATTGCCTTTGTGGCGAAACGTGGCGACGGTGCCGGGGCCGATAAAGAGCCACAGGCATATCTCATTTCGCCAGATGGGGGCGAGGCGAGGCGTGTATCGAATATTGCGACCGGCGTAGCGGCCATTAAATGGTTTCCTGACTCAAAACGCGTGGCGTTTATTTCGTGGGTCTGGCCTGATTTAAAAAATGAAAAAGATCAGGCAAAACGCTTGAAAGAAATGCAGGACAACAAATGCAAAGCGATGGTGGTGTCGCATGCGCAATATCGCTATTGGGATCACTGGCTGACCGATGGGCGGGTCCCGCGCGTGCATGTGCTTGATGTGGTGAGCGGTAAAACCCGCGATCTTTTTGCAGGCACCGCCTACGAGCTGCCGGTGTTCGATCCCGATGCCTCGGATTATGATATTTCGCCCGACGGTAAATATCTTATCTTCACATTCAATCCCAATCAGGACAAACAAGGCGATCAGGAAACGCAGCTGGTTGAGATCGAGATCAAGACCGGCATTGCAAAAAACCTGACCCAGCCGCGTTCACCCAAGCCGTCGCGGGCAGTTGCAGCGGCTTCTTTCACTCATCACCATCCCGCGTATTCGCCAGATGGCAAATTGATCGCGCTTCTGGTCAATAATTTTGGTCGTTCCATCAATGACGACAACAAGCTGGCGGTGATTGACCGCAAATCAAATAAGCTCAAACTTATCAGCCAGCGCTGGGATCGTATGGTCAATGCGCCGCTCAAATGGGCGGCCGATAGCCTGTCCGTTTATTTCACGGCAGACGACCGTTCGCGTCTATCGGTTTGGCAAATACATCTCGGCGATGACGAGCCCGCATTGGTCGCGCCCGGCGGCACCGTCACCGATTTTGATCTGAAGGCCGATACGCTAGTGTTCGTGCGCAACAATATGTCTGCCGCGCCGAAAGTGTTTGCGGCCAGTGCGGCGGGTGATCATGCTAAGCCGATTGAGTCTTTCAATGATGCGCTGATGGCGCAGTTCAAAATGGGCGAGGTTCGCGAATTCACCATCAAAGGCTGGAATGGTGAAGCGGTGCAAATGTGGGCGTGCTATCCGCCGAATTTTGATCCCAAAAAGAAATGGCCGCTGGTGCATTCGATCCACGGCGGGCCGCACGCCAATTGGGGTGATAACTTTCATTTCCGTTGGAACAATCAGGTATTCGCCGCCCAGGGCTATGTGGTGGTCTGCGTTAACTATCACGGCTCACTCGGTTGGGGCAATAAATATCTCGAATCCAACATGGGCGTGCTCGGCACCAAGGAGCATGCGGACATTGAGGCAGGCACCGATTTCATGCTGAGCCAAGGCTATATCGACCCCAATCGGCTAGCCGCGACCGGCGGCAGCTATGGCGGCATGATGGTGGCATGGATGAATGGACGCAATGGCCGACCTGGTGCAAACGTGAACGGAAGTCGCGCCAAGCCCATGGGTGACCGTTACAAGGCGTATGTCTGCCATGCCGGCTGTTACGACTGGGTGAACCAGTATTCAGAGGACATCGGCGGCTATTTTAATTACGAATTAAAAGCCACGTATTGGGAAAATCCTGAAAAAGTGGCGGTGCAAAATCCGATCACGTTTGCCCGATATATGAAAACCCCGACGCTGGTGATTCACGGCGCGCTGGATTATCGTGTACCCGACGCACAAGGCCTGCTTTATTACAACACATTGAAATCCCTGAAGGTTGAATCGAAACTGGTGTTCTTTCCGGACGAAAACCACTGGATCGTAAAGCCACAAAATTCACGTTTATGGTATCGGGAATATTTTGCGTGGCTGGAAAAGTATGTTGGCAAGGGGAATCAGGGAACCAAAGGAATCAAAGGCAACAAAGGAAGCGGTGCTGCCGTCGGCATCAAACGGTCGCCTAAAAAAGTGAAGTAGCGCCGAAAATTCTCGAACTATTTTGCGGCCCGTGCGTCCGCTAGTTGGATTAGTACAAACACGTTCAGTTAGCACGATACGTTTAACTACGCGTCTACTTTTGAAATCTTTAAACATTTGCCGCGCGCTACATTCTGTCACCACGTTTCCATGGTTTTAAGAAATTGATGTTCATCATGTGCCACGGGGTAACGGCTCGTTATGCTTTGGCTGTTGCTCTGCCCGACAGCGCACCGCGTCGCGCTATCAACCATACGAAGCCGGCCAACTACTTTTAATTGTCTATCGCTGACGACCATGCGACCTGTATCTTTCGGAGAATTTGTTTATGAATGACCGCGCACCTGGCGCCATCACCACCATACCGCTTGCGGAAGTTCGCAGTAAGATGAAGGCGCGCAATAAGCCCAAGGGCCGTCAGATTGATCCTCAAGCGCGGGCAGACATCGCGGTATTGCTCAATGGCCACGACATCCGTCGTGATTTGCTAATCGAATATTTGCATTTGATTCAGGATAAATTCAATTGCATCTCAGCAGCACACATCAGCGCGCTGGCCGAAACGCTGAAGCTCGCGCAAACCGAAGTTTATGAAGTCGCGACGTTCTATCATCATTTTGATGTGATCCGCGATGGCGACGATGCGCCGCCTGCCTTGACGGTGCGGGTGTGCGAAACGCTTTCCTGCGCGATGGCGGGGGCTGCGGATTTACTTGAAAAATTACCATCGATTCTGGGCTCTGAAGTCCGCGTGATTGCGGCACCCTGTATTGGTCGCTGTGAGGAGGCTCCCGCCGTATGCGTGGGCCAGAACGCGTTCGGCGGCGCGACGGTTGAGAATGTTGCGTTGGCTGTGAAAAGCCAGCATACAAGCGCTGTTCCGGGCGATTATGTCCCGATCGCCGCCTACAGGGCCGAGTTTGGCTATCAGACTTACCTTGATGTTCTCAGTGGCAAACGCGATACCGAGGCGACGCTCAAGGAAATGGAAGACTCAGGCCTGCGTGGTCTGGGCGGTGCCGGTTTTGCCACGGGTCGTAAATGGCGCATTGTTCGAGCCGAAATTGGGCCGCGCTTGATGGCGGTAAATATCGACGAGGGCGAGCCAGGAACGTTCAAGGATCGCACCTACTTGGAGCGCGATCCGCATCGCTTTATTGAGGGCATGTTGATCGCCGCACAGGTAGTCGGCATCGATAAAATTTATATTTATTTGCGCGATGAATATCATCATTGTCGAGCGCTGCTGGAAGCAGAATTGGCGGCGCTACGGGCCAATCCGCCGGGCGGACACGCGCTTCCGCATATTGAATTACGACGCGGCGCGGGTGCCTATATTTGCGGTGAAGAATCGGCAATGATCGAATCCATTGAAGGCAAACGCGGCATGCCACGCTTGCGTCCCCCTTATGTCGCGCAGGTTGGATTATTTGATCGGCCCACCCTGGAGCACAATTTTGAAACGCTCTATTGGGTGCGCGATATCCTGGAAAAAGGTGCCGCCTGGTTTGCGGGACATGGTCGCAATGGTCGCAAAGGTTTGCGATCTTTTTCAGTTTCCGGCCGTGTCAAAAACCCCGGCGTGCATTTGGCGCCTGCGGGAATCACGGTGAAAGAATTGATCGCTGAATTTTGCGGCGGCATGTCGGACGGGCACGAGTTTTATGCCTATCTTCCGGGCGGTGCATCGGGCGGCATTCTACCCGCCAGCATGGGCGATATTCCGCTCGATTTTGACACCCTGCAACCGTATGGTTGCTTCATCGGTTCGGCGGCGATCATGATCATGTCGCAGCATGATAAGGCGCGCGATGCGGCGCTAAATCTGATGAAATTTTTCGAACACGAAAGCTGTGGCCAATGCACGCCGTGCCGTGTCGGTACCGAGAAAGCGGTGCAGCTTCTGCAGGAAAGCAAATGGAAAACCGGATTGCTCGAAGCGCTGTCGCAGGTCATGGTGGACGCCTCTATTTGCGGGCTCGGCCAGGCAGCACCCAATCCGATCCGGTGTGTGGTTAAACATTTTGCGCACGAGATAAGCTAATGAACGATATGTCCGAAATACTCGTTGCCCGTAAAGTGGTTGAATTCACACTGGACGGCGAAAAAATTACCGCGTTTGCCGATCAAACACTGATCGAAATTGCCAAGGAGCATGGCAAGGAGATTCCGCATCTTTGCTACAAGCCCGGTTATCGCGAGGTTGGTAACTGCCGAGCTTGTGTGGTTGAAATCAAGGGCGAGCGGGTGTTGGCACCTTCGTGCTGCCGTCATCCATCAAACAATATGGAAGTCACCACAGACTCCGCGCGCGTGCTGCATTCGCAAAAAATGGTGATGGAATTATTGACCAGCGACGCGCCGAAGAAAGATTACAAACCCGAAGGTAATGAGCTGCTGAAATGGGCGAAAGTCCTGGGCGTCAATGAATCACGGTTTCCGCCGCGCTTGCAGGCGGAGCCTGATTTTTCTCATCCGGCCATGACGGTAAATCTTGATGCCTGTATTCAATGCACGCGCTGTGTTCGCGCGTGTCGCGAAGAGCAGGCCAACGATGTGATCGGCTATGCATTGCGCGGGGCGCATTCAAAAATCGTCTTCGATCAGGATGATCCGATGGGCGCCTCGACCTGCGTTGCCTGCGGCGAGTGTGTGCAAGCCTGCCCGACGGGCGCGCTGGCACCGGCGAAGGCGGCCTATGAAACCGTTGTCGATAAAAAAATTGATAGTGTGTGTCCGTATTGCGGGGTGGGTTGTCAGCTCACGTATCACGTCAAAGACAATAAAATTATTCGGGTCGAGGGTCGTGACGGGCCAGCGAATCATGCCCGATTGTGTGTAAAAGGCCGCTATGGATTTGATTACGCGCACCACAAGCAACGCCTGACCACGCCGCTGATTCGTAAAGCGGGCGTGCCCAAATCGGCCGACTTCAATATGGACCCTGAAAATTGGCGCGATGTATTTCGCGAGGCCACATGGGAAGAAGCGCTTGATTATGCCGGCGGCACATTGGCTAAAATCCGCGATCAGCACGGGCCCAATGCGCTCGCCGGTTTTGGCTCAGCCAAAGGAAGCAACGAGGAAGCCTACCTTTTTCAGAAGCTGGTACGTACCAGATTCAAGACCAACAACGTAGACCATTGCACACGACTTTGTCATGCCTCGTCGGTCGTCGCGCTGCTCGAAGGCGTGGGCTCGGGCGCAGTGTCGAATCAGGTATCGGACGTGGCCAAAGCCGAGGTGATTTTTGTCATTGGTGCAAATCCGACCTCGAATCATCCGGTTGCTGCCACCTGGATTAAAAACGCCGCCAAAAATGGTGCGAAATTAATTGTGGCCGATCCGCGCAGAAACGATATTGCGCGTCACGCCTGGCGATATCTGCAATTCAAACCAGACATGGATGTGGCGATGTTGAACGCCATGATTTACACCATCATTGAAGAAGGCTTGGTGAATGAGGATTTCATCAAAAACCGCACCCATAATTTCGCCGCGCTAAAAGAGAACGCCAAAGGATTCTCGCCGGAAGCGATGGCGCCGCTGTGCGGCATTCCAGCCGAAACCCTGCGCGAGGTGGCACGCGCCTATGCGACCAGTAAAGCGTCGATTATTCTTTGGGGCATGGGCATTTCGCAGCATGTGCACGGTACCGACAACGCGCGCTGCCTGATCGCGCTCGCGCTCATGACCGGCCAGGTCGGCAAGCCTGGCGCGGGCCTTCATCCGTTGCGCGGTCAGAACAATGTGCAGGGCGCATCAGATGCGGGTCTGATCCCGATGATGTTCCCCGACTACCAGCGGGTTGATAATCCTGAAGCGCACGCGCGCTTTGAAAAATACTGGAACACCAAGCTGGACAATAAGCCCGGTCTCACCGTGGTTGAAATTATGGACGCAGCTTACGACGCCAGAATCAAGGGCATGTATGTGATGGGTGAAAATCCAGCGATGTCGGACCCTGACGCAAATCACGCGCGCGCCGGTTTGGCGAAACTTGAAATGCTGGTGGTGCAAGATATTTTTCTGACTGAAACAGCGTATTTGGCGGACGTAATTTTTCCGGCTTCGGCATGGCCAGAAAAAATGGGCACTGTGACCAACACCGACCGCATGGTGCAGCTAGGCCGTCGCGCGTTGGATCTGCCGGGTGATGCGCGGCAGGATTTGTGGATTATTCAACAACTCGCCAAGCGACTCGGCCTTGACTGGAATTATCAGGGCGACGAAAGCGGGGTCGCTGAAGTTTATGAAGAAATGCATTTGTCGATGGCCTCAATTGCCGGTATCTCGTGGGACCGGCTGAATCGCGAATCGAGCGTTACCTATCCTTGCGCGGGTGATGACGATCCGGGCCAGCCGGTGGTATTTGTCGATAGTTTTCCGACCAGCGACGGGCGCGCAAAATTCGTTCCTGCCGACATAATTCCTGCGAATGAGCGGCCCGATGAAGCGTTCCCTTTTATCCTCATCACCGGGCGGCAACTGGAACATTGGCATACCGGCTCGATGACGCGCCGCGCCAGTGTGCTGGATGCACTGGAACCCGCGCCAATGGTCAGCATGAATCCGCTGGATTTGCGCCATATCGCTGCGTTCGCCGGTGACACCATCACGGTCGAATCGCGACGTGGTGCCATCACCATCGCGGCCCGCGCCGATGAAGGCATCCCGGTCGGTTCGGTGTTCATTCCGTTCGCTTACTACGAAGCGGCTGCCAACATGCTGACCAACGCCGCGCTCGACCCGTTCGGTAAAATCGCAGAAGTGAAATATTGCGCGGTGCGCGTGAGCCGCGGTGGCGAGGTGAAGACGCAATCGAGCTATGGTGGGGGGCTGGCGTTTTCGGCCCCAAGCATCGACCCGAAGCGCTGATTCGGATCGTCCCTAAAAAAGCCCCGCCGGAGTCGCGGGGCTTTTTTGTTTATTTTCGTCTGCACGCTGGCGGGGATTTACCCGGGTAATTTTGTTTCGCATGCGGCAGCTCTACGAGGCATGTCGGACCATAAATCGGAGCCATGAAATAGCCCCACCCCCGGTTGCGCAAATTTCAAACTGGCCGAGGGGCGGCCATCACCGCACATTTATGCTCGGAGAACCGCGCCACCGTTAGACTTTAGGAATTGCTATGGCGAGTGATGCGATGACGATCACGGTAATGATGGAGCGCAATTTGAAGAACCACGCGGGGATAAGTTTTTGTAAATTCAGCAGCGCGTCAATCACCCAAACGAACGCGAACAGACCTATCGCCACGATGACGCGCGAGCCTGGTTCGGGCAATAGCAGCATCGCCCAGGCGAGTAGCGAGGGAATGACGGACAATAAAAACATTGTGCGCGCGCTTTTCGGTGCGGTGTCGATCAGGTTGACCGCGAGTCCCCACTGGATACCGCCGAGGAATGACAAAATCACTGCCGCGTAGCCAGTCAAAACGGTGGTGGCGAACGCGCGATAGGCAGGCGGGGCGAGCCACAGCGCCGCGCTGCAGGCGATGAACGGGATTGCGCCACTTAATGTTAGCCACCTCGGAAATGCGCTGCCCATTTTACTTGTTCACTTGCCTTGTCATGTGGGGGCGCAGCACGATGAAGGTCGCGATTATGGAAAGTACGGCAAAACAAATCAGCGACCAAACCGCCAGCGACAAGCCGAGAGTGGGCGGATATTTGTCTGCGCAACCGCCCGTCGCAAAAAACAGCTTGCCCTCAAACCACTGTGCGCTCGGTAAATTTTGTACAAATTCGCCGATCGGGTCACTCAGGCATGAATTCATGGTGTCGCCTTTGCTGAGTTGCCAAACGGTCAGGCCGATTCCCGTCAGCGCCAATAGCCATATCAACGCGGCGTAGATGCGCCTGCCGACGAGATCGGGCCCATGCAAGCCCGCCAGCAGTGCGACGAGGCCAATGCCCAAATAAAGATAGCGCTGCAAAATGCACAGCGGGCAGGGCTGTTGCTGTTGAGGACCATGCTGGAACCAATAAGCGCCGGCCACGAGCCCGAAGCAAAGCATAAAAACAGCAAAGAACAGGGTGCGCAGAGTAGTATTTTTCATCACAGTTAGTTTCAAACCAGCACGCGAAGTTCACGCAATAAAACAGAAAGCATGGCCAAATCAGTTTCGCGTGCTTTTTTCAGATCATCCACCACTTCGTTCATTCTGGCCAAGGCTTTGGCGTGGTGCGATTCCCAAGCGGCGATCAAAGCCGTCGCCTCATTCAAGGCGGGCGAGAGCGCAATGACGCCGGTGGTCAGCTGGCGCTGCAGGTTCGCCAAATCATCGCGCATGGCCGCACGGGCCATGGATTGCCAATGGGTATCCGACGGCAGTGCGGTGATTTGCGATGCGACCCAGCGCAGTTTTAATGTGCCCACCAGCGCGAAATAAGCCGATGCCGCCAGCTCAATCGGACGCTGGGTATCGAGCGAAATCTCGACAATATCCAGCACCGAATACATCGCATCCTGACGCGCCACTTCACTGGCAATGGTCGCGGGCACCCCCTGGTGTACGAGGCGCGCTTCGGCGGCTTGCAGCGCTGTCAAATCATCAGCGGATAAAAGTTCTGGCAGACGTTTGGCGATAGTTGCAATGCCGGGTGCGAAAAATTTGAGCACGTTCGCAATCGGCATGCGCTCCGAGCGGCGACGCAAAAACCAAAGTGTCGCGCGCAGCACCAAACGTCCGACCTCGATCAGCATTTCAGACTGCGTGGCGGTCGGCACTTTGTTGTCGAGTGCGTCGATGTCGTTCCAAAGCGGCGTCATTTCGAATACATCGCGCGTCAGAATAAAAGCCCGCACCACCTCGGCGGCCGTGGCGCCGGTCTCTTCACGCATCCGATGCACGAATACACTGCCCGCGCGATTGATGGTGCTATTGGCGACAACCGTGGCGATGATTTCGCGTTTCAACGCGTGCTTCGGCATGATCGCGGCGAATTGTTTTTGCAGCGCAGTTGGAAAATACGTGATCAGTGTTTGCGCCACATAATCCTCATCCACCAGATCAGAAACCAGCAATTCATCAGACAATTCCATCTTGCTATACGCCAGCAATACCGCGCGCTCTGGCGAGGTCAGGCCTTTTTTGGCGGTTTTACGTTTGGCAATTTCTTCGTCGGTGGGCAGATATTCCACCGCGCGATTCAATCGTCCGGCTTTCTCCAGTTGACGGATAAAGCGCGCTTGCGCTTCGAGCAGTTTTTCGCCGCGCACGCCCGACACAGTCAGCGATTGCGTTTGGTAATAATTGTCCTGCAAGACCAGTTGACCGACCTCATCGGTCATGCTCGCCAATAATTCCTCACGTTGCTCTTTTTTGATCGCACCAGCATCAATAATCGCATCGACCAGAATCTTGATATTCACTTCATGGTCGGAGCAATCCACGCCGGCAGAATTGTCAATCGCGTCAGTGTGCAAGCGCACGCCCGACTGTGCCGCTTCGACGCGGCCCAGCTGCGTAAATCCCAGATTGCCGCCCTCGGCCACGACTTTGCAGCGCAGCTCGTTGCCGTTGATGCGGAGCGCATCGGTGGCGCGGTCGCCTACCTCGGCATGACTTTGATAGCTCGCCTTGACATAAGTGCCGATGCCGCCGTTATAGAAAAGATCGACCGGCGCTTTGAGGATCGCGCGCATCAATTCAGTCGGCGACAGCGCCGAGAAAAACGCGTCTATGCCAAGCAGCGCCTTGATTTCCGGCGTCAGCGGAATGGATTTTGCGCCACGCGCAAACACGCCGCCGCCTTCGCTGATCAGCTGTTTGTTGTAGTCGTCCCAGCTTGAGCGCGGCAGCGCGAATAAGCGTTCACGCTCGATGAAGCTGACTGCCGCATTCGGGTTCGGGTCCAAGAAAATATGCCGATGATCGAACGCCGCCACCAAGCGAATATGCGTTGAAAGCAGCATGCCGTTACCGAAAACATCGCCCGACATATCGCCCACGCCGGCCACCGTGAAGTCGGCGGTTTGGGTGTTGTGATTAATTTCGCGGAAATGACGTTTTACGCTTTCCCATGCGCCTTTGGCGGTGATCCCCATTTTCTTATGGTCGTAACCGACTGATCCGCCCGACGCAAACGCATCGCCCAACCAATGACCATATTCCGCTGAAATCGCGTTCGCATAATCAGAGAAGGTGGCGGTGCCTTTATCAGCGGCCACCACTAAATAAGGGTCATCCGCATCATGTCGCACCACGTCGATTGGCGGCACGATCGCGCCCTTTACTAAATTGTCGGTGACATCCAGCAGCCCGCGCAGGAAAGTTTGATAGCAGGCCACGCCCTCTTTCATGTAGGCCTCGCGATCCGTCGCGGGCGGCGCGGCTTTAAGCACGAAGCCGCCTTTGGAGCCGACGGGTACGATCACCGCATTTTTGACCATCTGTGCTTTGACCAATCCCAGTACTTCGGTGCGGAAATCTTCCGGGCGATCTGACCATCGCAAACCGCCGCGCGCGACCTTGCCGCCGCGTAAATGTATGCCCTCGACGCGCGGCGAATACACAAAAATTTCGAACAAGGGTTTGGGTTCGGGCAGCTCAGGCACTTTGGCGGATTCGAGCTTGATGGAAAGATAGGTTTTTTGCTGGCCAGCTGCATCTTTTTGATAATAATTGGTGCGCAGTGCCGCCTGGATCACGCTTAAAAAACGGCGAAGAATTTTGTCTTCATCCGCATTGGCCACATCCTCGAGCAGGGCTTCGATCTCGGCGACTTTGGCACTGGCGGCCGCTGCACGCTCGCTATCTTGCGAAAATGAGGTGGGGCTGAATTTAGCGTGAAACAAACTGATCAGCGCGGCGGTAATCGCGGCATGATTCGCCAACGTTTGTTCAATGTAGCTTTGGCTGAACGTAAAGCCGATCTGCTTCAAATATTTGGCCAGCGCGCGAATCAGCACGATCTCGTCGCTCTCGATTGACGCGGCCAGTGTTAGCCGATTAAACCCATCGTTTTCAACGGCACGCGACCAGATGCGGCCAAATGCGCTTTCAAACTTGGCTTTGATTCGATCAAGATTTAATCCCGTGTAGCGATGACTCAAACCAAAGTCGTGAATGTGGATGGCAGCCTGGGTATGGCGAGCAATGACATAAGAGCGTTCGCTTTCCACCCGCACCCCCATGTTTTCCAGCATCGGCAGACTGGCTGATAGCGGAATCGCGGCGCCCAGGCTATACAGACGAAACCGGAGCTCATTGGACGCCGCCACGGCGCTGATGGGCTCAAGTGTCGGCTGAAGTGCGGGCTGAAGTGTAGCCTGAAGTGTGGTCTGACAAGTCGGCTGATAAAGCACCATCGAAATCGGTGATGCGGCGGTCAATTTTTGGGTGACCGCAAAATCTTTCACTGCCTGGTCGACCGACACGTCTTCGCGATAAGCGGCGGGGAACGGCAGCACGAATTCTCGGCGCGCCGCGTTGGCCAGCGATTCGTCGTGCGATGCGGTGAGGCTGGCAAATACGCCGTCTTCCCAGCGTCGAATGGCGGCAACGACTTCGGCTTCCAGGGCTTTCAAGTCTGGTTGCGCGGCCGCTTTGGGCGATGCAGCAGGCTGGGTACGAATCAGCATATGAATTCGCGCGAGCACAGATTCAGAAAGTTGTACGTTGAATTCTGCGCTGGTGCCGCCAAACGCACGCTTCAAAATTTCTTGCAGGCGAATGCGGACTTCGGTGTTGTAATTTTCACGCGGCAAGTAAATCAGGCAGGAATAAAAGCGTGCATAAATATCGCGTCGCACGAAAAGTCTCGAGCGCGCTCGCTCGCCCATGCCCAGAATGCCGGTGACCGTTTCAAACAGCTCATCATCGGTGATCTGGAACAGCTCATCACGCGGGTAGGTTTC
>JANYGV010000330.1 GCA_025359285.1 Burkholderiales bacterium | reverse complement strand
CCACCAGCGCTCGCCCGGCGTTTCCAGAAAGTCCCAGCGCGCCTGCCATTTCGGCGTTTCGCACGGCGGAATGTAGCAGGCTAATTTGCCCGATGAGGGCTCGAAACCGAGCAACTGCAACCAATCTTTCATCCGCACCAGCGATACAAATTGCCCCTGCCACGGGTAACCTTTTGACGACCACGCGCGGCGCACGCCAAACAAACTCCACGGATTAAAACCGATGATGAGGATGCGCCCTTCCGGCCGCATCACGCGATCCACCTCGCGCAAAATTTCGTGCGGATTTTGGGCGAATTCCAGCACATGCGGCATCACGCAAAGATCAATCGATTGCTCATCAAAGGGCAACTCATGAAACTGCGCGAGCACCCTGGTGGTTTCAGAGTCTGAGGTTGTCAAATTCGGTGCGACCACCACACGATGCACAATTCGCGATTCGCGCAGCAAATCAAATTGCGGCAGGCCTAACTGAATCGCGTGATAACCAAAAATATCTGGCGTCACTGCATCAAGCCACGCGCGCTCGCGCCCGAGCAGATATTGCCCGAGCGGTGCGTGAAACCAGTCATGTAAACTCAAACCTTCCATGCCATTATTTTACCCGATTGGATTCAATTCTCATGAATAAAGTCGCCACTGTTCCCGCCTTCAAGGACAATTATTTGTGGGTGATTCATAACGACACGCATGCGGTAGTGGTTGATCCAGGCGATGCGACGCCGATCATCGATTTTTTGAGTCGCCATAATTTGCAACTTGTTGCCATCCTCACGACGCATCATCATGCGGATCATGTCGGCGGCGTGGAAGCGCTGCTCGATTTTTGTCATGTTCGCGACCAGATTCCTGTTTATGGCCCTGCAAATGAGCGCATTCCGGCGCGCACGCACGCCTTGGTTGAAGGCGATGCGATTACTGAATTGGGAATCACATTCGACATCATCGACGTGCCCGGCCACACCGCAGGACACATCGCTTACCATGCGAAAAAAGAAGGTTGGCTGTTCTGTGGCGACACCTTATTCGCCTGCGGCTGCGGGCGATTATTTGAAGGCACGGCGGCGCAGATGCAATTTTCACTCGCAAAATTAAAAGCGCTTCCCCCGCACACGCTTGCCTATTGCGCGCATGAGTACACGATGGCGAATATCAAATTTGCACTGGCCGTCGAGCCGGATAATGTCGCCCTGCAACAACGTGCCAGAACAGATGCCGCGAAACGCGAAAAAAATATTCCCACCGTACCGTTCACGATTGAGAATGAAATCGCGACCAATCCTTTTTTACGCTGGGATTCGCCTGCGGTGATTAACGCTGCCAATATCAAGGCCCGCTCTCAGAGCGGTGTTTCCGGCATAAATGCTTCAAACAGCACGCCCGTGCTGGTGTTCGCCGAGATTCGCGAATGGAAAAATAACTTTTAACTTCAATATCAAACCATGAAAAATAACTTTTCAATCCGCCCTGCCACACCCGCTGATGTGGCGACCATTTTCGATCTCATCAAGCAACTTGCGGTGTATGAGAAATTGGAAAATATGGTGACCGGCAATATTGCGATGCTGCATGAATCGTTGTTCGGTGAGCAACCATTATGCGAATGCGTGATTGCATTTGAGGGTGAAAAACCGGTCGGCTTCGCGCTTTACTTCAGCACGTTTTCAACATTCCTGTGCAAACCCGGTTTGCATCTGGAAGATCTGTTTGTGGTGCCGGAAGCGCGTGGTCATGGCTACGGAAAAAAACTGCTGCAACACTTGGCGACACTGGCACTGCAACGCGGCTGCGGACGATTTGAATGGAGCGTGCTGGACTGGAATACGCCGTCGATTGAATTCTATAAATCGCTGGGTGCCACGATCATGCCGGAATGGCATTTAGTGCGGATGACGCAGCAAGAAATTGCGGCGCTGGCGGGTGCCGCGCTGGAAAGTGCGAATTAAGACAATCTATTTATCACTACTCTCCAGCGCAAATCCCGAGCCAGAATCTTGTCCTAAAACTTTCACCAAATACGGCATCACGTCTGCCAGCGTTTTACGCAGCATCCACGGCGGATTAATCACAAATAAACCGCTGCCGTGCATCCCAAAACCATCGTCACTCGGTTTCTGAACCGTCAAGCTGACGTGCAGCCAATTAGGCGCCAGCCGCATCAATTTCTGCGGCAGTTGGCGCGATTCCAGGCGCGATAATTGCGGGTACCACGACATGTAAACGCCTGTCGCAAATCGCGTCAATGAATCTTGAAGCGATGCAAGCACATGGCGATAATCATTTTTATCTTCGTACGATGGATCGATCAACACCAGCGCGCGGCGCGGCGGCGGCGGCAGCAGCGCCTTAATGCCCGCATATCCATCCGCG
>JANYGV010000323.1 GCA_025359285.1 Burkholderiales bacterium | reverse complement strand
GAGGTAACGTTCGTCTAGGGTGAGGTGCGTGCGCTTCATGGCGATGTCCTTTCGTCTCAGAAACAAAAGGGTACCGCTATTCGTGCCTCACCCCCTCATCAAGCGCCCTGATCTGTCGCTATTCGAAATGGAATCCGGGTTTATGTCCGGGAAAGCCCGCCAATGCTAGGGTTTAATTAAAGTAATTTAGTAAACGCGCCTCACCAGCCGCGCCTCATGCAGAATCGTCGCGGCCAGTTCTTCAATGCTTTTGGTGGTCGAGTTCAGAAATGAAATACCGGCTGTTTTCATCAGCGCTTCGGCTGCGTCCACTTCCCATTTACAGTTTTCAAACGATGCATATTTACTATCAGGTTTACGTTCCTGACGGATCGTTTTTAGGCGCTCAGGCAAGATTGAAAGTCCCCACACTTTGTGCCGTAGCGGTAGTAACGCTGGCGGTAGTTTCATGCGCTCTAGGTCTTCCGGGATGAGCGGGTAATTTGCCGCCTTCACACCAAATTGCAGCGCCATGTACAGGCAAGTCGGCGTTTTTCCCGAGCGCGATACCCCGACCAGAATAATATCGGCCTGCTCCAGATTGCGATTGGTCATGCCATCGTCGTGGGCGAGGGTGTAATTCACCGCTTCAATACGATGGTTGTAATCCTTGAAATTGCCCGCCGAATGGCTGCGACCAATCGCATGGGCGCTTTTGATCCCGAGCTCCTCTTCCAGCGGCACAATGAAACGCTCCACCACATCCAGCACCATCGCGTTGGCGCGGCTGATTTCATGGCGCAGGGTTTCAGTCATGAGCGACGTAAACACCAGCGGGCGCTTGCCGGAATCCACGCCCGCGCGCTCAACCTGGCTCAGCACATCGCGGGCTTTTTCGATATTGTCGATAAACGGCAGCGTGACACGCTGAAATTCGATATCGTCAAACTGCGTGAGCAACGAATTACCCAGCATTTCGACGGTAATTCCGGTGCGATCAGAGACAAAAAACACGGTACGCGGCTGCGACATAGAGGTTCCTGTGGAATTCCAAGTTATTGCGCCGCAACAATTGGCCCGGCGAAGTTATAATTATGGCCCAACTCTGATGAACTTGGCTGCGAGCTTCGTTGCAGCCTCTGGTGCAATATCAGGCAGTTGTACCCGCATTTAAATTCTAAAAAACGCATCGGATCCCCCATGTCTTCAGCCGCTTTGGTTTTACCGCTTTCGAAACTTCGTATGGATGATGTCGCCACGGTCGGCGGGAAAAATTCTTCGCTCGGTGAATTGATCAGTCAGTTGTCAGCGGCCGGCGTGCGCGTGCCGGGCGGATTTGCGACCACCGCTGGGGCCTTCCGCGATTTTTTGACGCACAATAATTTGACTGAAAAAATTAATGCCGCGCTGATAAATCTTGATGTGGACGACATTCCAGCGCTGACCAAAACGGGTGCAATGGTGCGCGATTGGGTCGTCACAGCACCCCTGCAACCCGCGCTGGACGCTGCGATCCGCGCAGCCTATGCGGATCTTATAAAGGACAACGCTGAGGCAAGCTGGGCGGTCCGCTCATCCGCCACCGCCGAGGATTTGCCCGATGCCTCGTTCGCTGGCCAGCAGGAAACATTTCTGAACATCAAAGGTATCGATAACGTGCTTGAAGCGATCAAACATGTGTTTGCTTCGCTCTATAACGATCGTGCGATTTCATATCGCGTGCACAAAGATTTTGCCCACGCTGAAGTGGCGTTAAGCGCGGGTGTGCAGCGCATGGTGCGTTCGGATTTGGGTGTGGCGGGTGTACTTTTTTCGCTGGACACCGAGTCCGGTTTTCGTGATGTCGTGTTCATCACCTCCAGCTACGGTTTGGGCGAGATGGTGGTGCAGGGCGCGGTCAATCCGGATGAATTTTATGTCGCCAAGCGCTGCCTGAGCCAAGGCAAACCCGCGGTATTGCGGCGTAGCTTGGGCACCAAAGCCGAGAAGATGATTTTTAGCACCGCGCAATCAGCCGGTAAATCAGTGATCGTAAAACCCGTTGAACAAACTGATCGCGATAAGTTTTCATTGACCGATGCTGAGGTGGAAGAGCTCGCCAAATATGCCGTCGCGATTGAAAAACACTACGGTCGCCCGATGGATATTGAGTGGGGCCGCGACGGCAACGATGGCAAACTTTATATCCTGCAAGCGCGCCCCGAAACCGTGAAATCGCAGGAGACGCGCACCGATGTGCTGACGCGCTATCGCATGAAGGCCGAAGGCGTAAAAATCGCCGAGGGCCGCGCGATTGGCGGCAAAGTAGGGATCGGGCCGGCACGCGTGATCAAAGATGTTTCTGAAATTAACTTGTTCCGCGAGGGCGACGTGATTGTCACCGATATGACTGACCCGAACTGGGAACCGGTCATGAAAAAAGCGGCTGCGATCATCACTAATCGCGGCGGACGCACCTGTCATGCGGCCATCATTGCGCGCGAGCTGGGTGTTCCCGCGATTGTGGGTTGTGAAGATGCGACGCATGTGATTCGCGATGGTGAAGAAATTACAGCAAGCTGTTGCGAAGGCGACACCGGCCACATTTACCGCGGTCGTGTGCCGTTTGAAGTGATCGAAGTCTCGCTCGACAAAATGCCAGAAATTCCCGTCAAGATTGCGATGAACGTCGGCAATCCCGAGCTCGCGTTTGATTTTGCGCAATTGCCAAATGAGGGAGTGGGTTTGGCGCGGCTGGAGTTCATTATTTCGAACACGATTGGTGTGCATCCCAAGGCGTGTCTGGAATACATGAAGTTGCCGAATGATTTGCAGGCGCAGGTGCAAAAGCAGGCGCGCGGCTACGCGAATCCGATCGATTTTTATGTGAAGAAAATGGTCGAAGGGGTGGCGACGATTGCCGCCGCTTTCTATCCGAAAAAAGTCATCGTACGATTGTCTGATTTCAAATCAAACGAATATCGCAACCTGATTGGCGGCCCGCGCTACGAGCCAACCGAAGAAAACCCGATGCTCGGTTTTCGCGGCGCGTCGCGCTACATTGCGCACAGTTTCCGCGAATGTTTCAAGCTCGAATGTGAGGCGATGAAATATGTCCGCGACACGATGGGCCTTACCAACGTGGAGTTGATGGTGCCCTTTGTTCGCACCTTAAAAGAAGCCGATCAGGTACTCGCGATCATGCAAGAGTTTGGCTTGGAGCGCGGCAAGAATGCGCTCAAAATCGTCATGATGTGCGAGATCCCATCGAATGCTATTTTGGCCGATCAATTTTTGGAACGCTTCGACGGATTTTCTATTGGTTCCAACGACATGACGCAAATGACCTTAGCGCTTGATCGCGATTCCGGCTTGGTGATGGATGCGTTTGATGAGCGCGATCCTGCGGTAAAAGAGATGCTGCATTTGGCGATCAAAGCCTGCCGCAAAGCCAACAAATACGTGGGCATTTGCGGGCAGGGGCCATCAGATTATCCTGATCTGGCTGAGTGGCTGATGAAAGAAGGCATCGAAAGCATGAGCCTGAATCCGGATACGGTGGTCGAGACTTGGCTGCATTTAGCGAAAGTAAAATAATGGCGCCATTGACATGGCAATTTGCGCGCTTTGATGATCTACCGATGCGTGATTGGTACACCGTTTCGACTGCGCGAATCGATGTTTTTATCATGGAACAAAATTGTCCGTTTCAGGATCACGACGGCGCTGATCTGGTTTCATGGCACTTGCTGGGCTGGGTCGATAACAAAGGTCAACGTGAGCTCGCGGCGTATTGCCGATTGGTCGATCCCGGCGTGAAATATCCCGAGCCATCGATTGGTCGAGTCGTGACCACGCGCGCTTATCGCCGCCATGGTTTCGGCAAAATCCTGATGAAAGAAGCCCTCGCGCGGCACGATGCGCTGTATCCCAATCAAGCCAATAAAATTGGCGCGCAGCAGCGATTGGAAAAATTTTATGGCGAGATGGGATTCGTTGTTTCCTCAGATATGTACATCGAGGATGGCATTCCGCATGTGGAGATGGTGAGGGCATGCCACGGCAATGCGAATGCGGACGCAGCCAATAGAATTGAAGTCGTTAGAGAGCGATGCAAAAGGTGTTGAACACCATTCTCGTCACCGGATTCACCCCCTTCGGCGGCGAGAAAATAAATCCGTCGTGGCAAATTGTGAAGGCTTTACCGGAGTTGATAAAAGGGTATCGCGTCGAGAAATTGCGGGTGCCGACGGAATTTGGAAAATCTATCAGCCTTGTCACCAAAGCGATCGACAAACTCAAGCCCGACATTGTCTTATGCCTTGGCCAGGCAGGCGGACGCGCGCAGATGAGTGTGGAGCGTGTTGCGATCAATGTGAATGACGCGCGGATTGCGGATAACGCCGGTGCGCAGCCGATTGACGAGGCGATAGCCGACGATGCGCCAGCGGCTTATTTTTGCACCTTGCCTGTTAAAGCGATGGCGCAAGCCATGATGGATCAACACATTCCCGCCGAAGTCTCAAACACAGCCGGTACTTTTGTCTGCAATCATCTTATTTTTGGTGTGCTGCATCACATTGCAACGAAGCGCTATCCCATTCGCGCGGGCTTTATGCATGTGCCGTTCGTCGATTCTCAAGTCGTGGGTCGCGATGATGTTGCTTCGCTAACGTTGCCCGCCATGATTGAAGCAACAAAAGCGGCGATAATTGCAGCCATCAGCTATCGCGAAGACATCAACGCCATTGGTGGCGCGCACCATTAATTTTCGGGAGATCTATCCATGAGCAACGCCATGAGCAAAGTTTATGCTGACGCAAAATCTGCCCTTGCCGGGTTGTTGAAAGACGACATCACCATTGCTGCGGGCGGTTTCGGTTTGTGCGGCATACCTGAAAACTTGATTCAGGCACTGGTGGACTCCGGCGTCAAGGGATTAACGATTGCCGGTAACAACGCCGGTGTGGACGACTTCGGCATGGGGCTCTTGCTCAAGACGCGTCAGGTGAAAAAAGTGATCGCCTCGTATGTGGGCGAGAACAAGGAATTCGAGCGTCAGGTACTGGCGAATGAGCTGGAGCTGCAGTTGGTGCCGC
>JANYGV010000275.1 GCA_025359285.1 Burkholderiales bacterium | reverse complement strand
GCCGCCCAGCCTCGTGTTTCAAATATCATTGAGCGACGCTCAATTCATAAATTTTGCGCGAGCCTTAGGCAGCGTTCCGCAAATATCGCAACATTAGCGCCCCAGCCGAGTCAGAATTTGGGTGTATTTGGCCTTCGTCGGTATAATCGTATATTCACTACTTTTTATTCAGGATTACTCGGGAAACTCTATGTCTTACCAAACACCCTCGCACGGCAATGCAGCTTCAAAATCTAACCCGATTAAAACCGCGATATTTGTTTTGGTGGGCGTACTGACACTCATTATTGGCGTGTTCCTGCTGGCTAAATTCGCCGTGGGAACGCATCAGGTGGGTGCCACGAATGAACTTGCAAACAAGCCTGAAATAGTGGCGAAGCGGATTGCACCGGTTGTGTCATTGCTGGTTGTACCGCAAGCGACGTCCGGATCGCCTGCGGTAGCCGCCGCACCTGCGACGTCCACCGCTGCCCCCGTAGCTGCGCCGGCCGTGGTCGCGGCTTTAATACCGGCGGCTCTGTCGGCGGGCGCGGCACCGGCTGCAGCCGGCGGCGGTGAAGGTGTCTACAAAGGTGGTTGTGTGGCTTGCCATGGCGCCGGCATCGCGGGTTCACCAAAGTTCGGCGATAAGGTTGCTTGGGCACCACGCATCGCTCAGGGCAAACCAACCTTGTATGAGCATGCCATTAAAGGTTATATCGGCAAAGCGGGTGCCATGCCGGCCAAGGGCGGTAACAGCGCGCTTGCCGATGCCGATGTCAAAGCGGCGGTGGATTACATGGTGACGGCCGCTAAATAGAACCGGCATGAGTGGCGCGGCGCGCCAAGCCCATCAAGGGTGGCTGGGGAAACCCGGCCGCCCTTTTTAAAATGAGGTTGCATGAGCACGTATGCCATCGGTGATTTGCAGGGCTGCTATTTAACGTTGCGAGCGCTGCTGCATAAAATCAAATTTGATGCGAATTCAGATCGGCTGTGGTTTGTCGGTGATCTGGTTAATCGTGGCGCAGGCTCGCTTGAATGTTTGCGATTCGTGAAAAATCTGGGCGATCGCGCGGCGGTAGTGCTGGGCAATCATGATTTGCATTTACTGGCCATCGCAGAAGGCGTGGCAAAGACCAAGGCGCTGGATACACTGGATGAGATTTTAAATGCGCCCGACCGCGATGTGTTGCTGCAATGGTTGCGCGCGCAAAAATTACTGCATGTCGATGGCAAATTCGCGATGGTGCATGCGGGCTTGCTGCCGCAATGGAGTTGGCCCCAATCTATTGCGTTGGCAGATGAGGTGACGCAAGTGTTACGCGGCAAGCACTATCGCCACTTTTTGCAAAGCATGTACGGCAATAATCCCGATGAGTGGCGTGATGATCTTGAAGGCGGTGAGCGACTGCGCGTGATTTTGAATGCGATGACGCGAATGCGCGCGATCACAGCTGATGGCCGAATGAATTTGAAATTCAAGGGCGGGCTTGCGGAGATGCCACAAGATTTGCAGCCTTGGTTTGTTATGCCGCATGCGCGCAGCGGTGAAGCGGCGGTGCTCGCCGGTCATTGGTCAGCACTGGGGCTGCACATCACGCCGCAGTTTATCGGTCTTGATTCGGGCTGCGTATGGGGACGCGAATTGACTGCCTTGCGGCTGGATGATCGCGCGATTTTTCAGGTGTCGAGCCAGGAGGCTAGTTCAGGCGGCAATGAAGGGTAAGCACGAGGGTAAAAAAGTAAAACTTAAGGCTTCAAGCTATCCGCCAACACGACGCCCTGCCTGCCCAGCAGCTCACGCGCAAACGCAAAGTGGGCCAGCGCACCGCGCGAGGTGGGATCGTGTGCGATCACCGGTTTGCCGAACGATGGCGCTTCGGCTATACGAATATTGCGCGGGATGACGGTATCAAAAACCTTGTCACCAAAGTGGCTTTTGATTTCGTCCGATACTTGCGTCGTCAGCGAAGAGCGCGGGTCGTACATGGTGCGCACCAGCGCTTCGATTTCGATCTTCGGGTTCAAGTTCGCTTTGACTTTGCGCAACGTGCCAACCAAATCGCTCAAGCCTTCTAACGCGTAATATTCGCACTGCATCGGAATGATCACCGCATCTGCGGCCGTCAGCGCATTCACGGTCAGCATATTAAGTGCAGGCGGGCAATCAATCAACGCGTAATCGTAATCCGCATCTACTTGGCTCAGCGCTTCTTTTAAGCGAAACTCGCGGCGCTCAATTTGTATCAATTCGATCTCTGCACCGGCCAGTTCACGGTTAGCCGGCAGCACGTCGTAATTGCCTTGTGCGCGCACGCGGGCGCTGGCGACATCGTATTCACCAAGCAGCACGCCATACAGTGATTTTTCCAGCCCATTTTTATCAATGCCGCTGCCGGTCGTGGCGTTACCCTGCGGATCGAGATCAATCAACAACGCGCGCTGGCCGTAATGCGCCAGCGTGGCGGTGAGATTCACCGCGATGGACGTTTTACCAACGCCACCTTTTTGGTTTGCGACCGCAAAAACTTTCATTTCATACTTTCTGTTGGCATTTTTTAATGACCAATAAATGCCGCTGGCCTTCGATCTGCGGCACCACGAGTTCAATCGATTTGTCGACTTCAAATCCGGCGGGCAATCGGGCAATTTCATCGACAGGATGCTGCCCTTTCATCGCGAACATGCGCCCTTCTTCTGCCACCAAATGCGCCGCACCATTGACAAAATCAGCAAGCTCGGCGAACGCGCGTGAAATCACGATATCGAATTTTTCGACTGGCTTAAATTGCTCGACGCGTTCGCAAACCACATCTGCATTCGCCAGCGATAACTCACCTATTGCCTGACGAACGAACGTGGTTTTTTTTTGCAAACTGTCGAGCATGGTGATGTGAATAGCCGGACACGCAATAGCGAGCGCTACGCCGGGGAGCCCCGCGCCGGTACCGACATCCAATACATGATGTGGATTTCCCAGATGTGGCAACACCGCCAGACTATCCAAAATATGCAGGCCAATCATTCGCTCAGGCTCGCGGACAGCGGTGAGGTTATAAACTTTGTTCCACTTGTTAAGCAAGACAACGTACTGAAGCAGGCGCTGTTGTTGATCGGTCGACAATGCAATATTTAACGCATGCAGCCCATGCTTTAGTAACGAGGCCAAGTCTACGTCGGGCGGGTTTTTAAGGTTCAGCGGCGTCATGGTCGCATGGTCGGCGGCAGCCCAAAGGATGGTGGATGAATTGGTAAAAGCAGAGCCCAGACGCTGGCCGACATGACAATAAATTTAGGCGCGGTGCTGCGTTTTGGCTGATTCCGACGAGGCCAGCATGGCCGCTTTTGCCTCCACAAACCCGCGCTTGATGTGTACCAGCAATAGCGATACGGCGGCGGGCGTGATGCCCTGAATACGCGACGCTTGGCCCACCGTCTCTGGCTTATGTTGATTCAATTTAAGCTGCACTTCTTTCGACAAGCCGCGCACCTGGCAATAATCAATATCGTCCGGCAGGCGCACTTCTTGTTGGGCGCGGCTGTGCTCAACTTCTACTTGTTGGCGATCGATATAACCCTGATATTTGGCCGCGATTTCAACTTGTTCGGCGACGGCTGGATTGGTCACACCCTCGCCGGCGACAGCCAATGACATCAGCGCCTCATAGCTAACATTGGGCCGACGCAATAAATCGAACATCGAATAATCGCGCTCCATCACTTGGCCTAACACGCGCATCGCATCGGCTTCGGGCACGCGCGCAGGCTGTGCCCAAGTGGCTTTTAAGCGTGACGTTTCGCGCTCAACCGCTTCGCGTTTTTCACTGAATGCCTGCCAGCGTGCATCATCTACCAAACCGAGTTTGCGACCGATTTCGGTTAAGCGCGTGTCGGCATTATCTTCGCGCAATTGCAGACGATATTCGGCGCGACTGGTGAACATGCGATACGGCTCGGTCACGCCGCGCGTGATAAGGTCGTCGACCAGCACGCCAAGATACGCTTCATCGCGGCGCGGACACCAGCTGGGCTCATCTTTCGAATAGAGTGCTGCGTTAATCCCCGCCAGCAGGCCTTGCGCAGCCGCTTCTTCATAGCCGGTCGTGCCATTGATTTGGCCCGCAAAAAACAGTCCGCCGATGGCTTTGGTTTCGAGTGAGGCTTTCAAACCGCGCGGGTCAAAATAATCGTATTCAATCGCGTAGCCGGGGCGAATAATGTGTGCGTTTTCCAAACCGGGAACAGAACGAACCACGTTCCACTGGACATCAAACGGCAGCGAGGTCGAAATGCCGTTTGGATAATATTCATGCGTCGTCAAGCCCTCCGGTTCCAGAAAAATCTGATGACTGGCTTTATCCGCGAAGCGATGGATTTTGTCTTCGATCGATGGGCAATAACGCGGACCGACACCTTCAATGACGCCCGTAAACATGGGCGAGCGGTCCAATCCGGCGCGAATGGCGTCGTGGGTTTGGGTATTGGTGTGCGTCATCCAGCAAGGCACCTGACGCGGCTGCATGGCGCGATTACCCATATAGGAAAACACCGGCGTGGGATCGTCGCCGGGCTGAATCTGGCATTTCGAAAAGTCGATGGTACGACCGTCAAGTCGCGGGGGCGTGCCGGTTTTGAGACGCCCTACTGGCAGATTCAGCTCACGCAAACGTGCAGCCAGCGTAACGGCCGGCGGGTCGCCTGCGCGACCGGCTGCGTAGTTTTGCAACCCAACATGAATTTTGCCCGCAAGGAATGTCCCCGCGGTCAGCACCACGGCATCCGCATGAAAGCGAAGGCCCACTTGGGTGATAGCGCCCGTTACACGGGGACTTCCGTTGGACTCATCCAGAATGAGATCGTCCACCGCCTGCTGAAAAAGCCATAAGTTAGGCTGATTTTCAAGCTGGCAACGAATCGCGGCGCGATAAAGCACGCGATCTGCCTGCGCCCGCGTCGCCCGCACGGCGGGGCCTTTGCTGGCATTTAACGTACGGAATTGAATTCCCGCTTCATCGGTGGCAATCGCCATTGCACCGCCCAACGCATCAATTTCTTTGACCAAATGACCCTTGCCAATGCCGCCAATAGAAGGATTGCACGACATCTGGCCCAGCGTTTCAATCGCGTGTGTGAGCAAACACGTCTTGGCACCGGCACGGGCGGAGGCGAGTGCGGCTTCGGCCCCAGCATGGCCGCCGCCAATCACAATCACATCAAAATGATTCGGAAAGTCCATGATTTACTTGAGTTTTTTGCTTAAAACGGAGATGGATATGAAGTTTAGTCCAACTACGTTAAAAACGCTACCGCTAGTCGCGCCTTCACCTGGCCAAACGTGTTCGGGGCGCACTTTGAAATGCTTTCGCCCGAAACTAGTCAGCATCACGAATAGCATTGACACGCGCTGCGTCTTTACCGCCCACATGCACACCCTCTGCGGTTTTGGGTTATATTTCATTCTGACACCTTTGCGAATTCTCAGCGCCGCCCGGACACATGAAAGCTATGATGCGCATCCATATAGAGATGGATTTCGGTATCGCGCCCAGCCGCTTTTGCGTTATTGATCAGTGCCGCACAAAGCGCAGCAGGCGTCCAATCGTCCAATTCGCCCGATTCACCCATAAAAATGCCCAGGGAGATGGCAGATTTTAGATTGCGTTTAACAGCATGCGCATAACAAGGATAAAGCGCTAGCGCGGCACGAAAACCCATCTTTCTGGCTTTCGCCAATTCAAGTGGTTTTACCTCCACTTGCACGGCGTGAAGCGTACCCGTCGCACCATAAAAAACCAATCAAGAAAACATTCGCTTTTTGCACACCAAGCAGCTCAAACCAACCATCAGCGCGGGCGGGAAATGTTTCACGTGGAACGTTGGGGTTTTCGCCACCCCACCTTCACTTACCGATACAAAACTTTCCAAAGATTTCTCCCAGCAGATCGTCTGGCGTAAATTCGCCGGTGATGGATGCAAATGCTTGCTGCGCCAAACGCAACTCTTCGGCAAACAGTTCGAACTGCACCGCACTCTGTTCAGCAAGCTGTGAGGCGACATTGAGATGAGCCTCCGCGTGCTTTAATGCCGTCAAATGTCGTTCGCGCGCCATGAAAACACCTTCACCGCTGGGCTGCCAGCCCGCCGTTTCCAACAGCCAATCCCGAACCCACTCAACACCCTCGCCGGTTAAAGCAGAAATTTTGATGGTGGCTTGGCTTTTTTCATCATCCTTGATGAGGTGAGCCCGCTGTCCGTAGGCATCAATTTTGTTATACACCCAAGCCACCGGCAATGTCGCAGGCAGTTTAGCCAGAATCTCGGCTTCATTTTTGCCAATCATTTCACCCGCCTCTGCAATCAGCAACACCGCGCCAGCCTTCTCTACCGCGAGCCAGGTGCGCTCAATGCCAATCTTCTCAACGATATCCTCCGTATCGCGCAAGCCCGCGGTATCGATTAAATGAATCGGCACCCCTTTAATTAAAATCGTGGCGCGAACATGATCACGTGTGGTCCCGGCTATCGGCGTGACAATAGCCACCTCTTCACCCACCAGCCGATTTAATAAGCTGGATTTGCCAACATTGGGCCGTCCAATCAACGCAACTGTCAGTCCGTCGCGGAGCACCGCACCCTGCTTGGCGTTTCGACTTAAAACGGCCTGACGCGCGCGCAGATGCTGGAGCTTAGACTTCTGAAGCTCGCGATCAGCAGGGTCAATTTCCTCTTCAGGAAAGTCGATGCAGGCTTCGACGTGCATGCGCAGCTCAGTCAACCCCTGCACCAACGTGTGAACATGACCGGAAAATTCACCGGTGAGCGACTTGATGGCAGATTTCGCGGCCTCTATCGAGCTAGCCTCAATCAAATCCGCCACACTCTCGGCCTGCGCGAGATCAAGCTTGTTATTGAGAAACGCACGCTCTGTAAACTCACCTGGCTTGGCGAGACGACAACCTAATCCCAAGCAACGCTGTAATAGCCGCTGTAAAACGGCTGACCCACCGTGCCCCTGTAATTCGAAGACATCTTCCCCGGTATAGGAATGCGGCCGAGGGAAAAATAACGCAATCCCCTGATCTATAACCGTACCATCAGCGTCATAGAAATTACATAAGGTCGCGACACGCGGCGCCACCGCATTCTTTAGGACTTCGTTTGCCAGCGACACTAACGTTTTTCCGGATATCCGCACAACACCAATACCGCCCCTACCGGATGCTGTCGCAATAGCGGCGATGGTTTCACGTGGAACAATCTCTGAATTTGGTCTGACCATGATTTTATTATCACATCACCAGAATGACAAAAGCCGCCAAGGGCAACCCTGACGGCCTTTCAATCAATATCCCAACAGCGGGAAAAGTTATCGTTTAGCAGGTTTTGCCGCGAGCGGTGCGCCGATTGTTTTGTTGATATACCACTGCTGAATAATCGTCAGAATGTTTTGCATCGTCCAGTAAAGCACCAAACCCGCCGGGAAAAAGAAAAACATGACAGAAAACACAAGCGGCATGATCATCATCACTTTGGCCTGCACGGGATCTGGCGGCGCGGGCTGCAATTTGGTCTGGATGAACATGGATATGCCCATCAGCGCAGGCAGCACATAAATTGGGTCTGGCGTGGAAAGATCCGTAATCCAACCCATCCATGGCGCATTTCGTAACTCCACGGCGCTCAACAGCACCCAATACAAGGCGATAAAAAACGGCATTTGGATCAATATCGGCAAGCAACCGCCCAGTGGATTGATCTTTTCCGTTTTGTACATCTCCATCATGGCCTGATTCATTTTCAGCTTATCATCACCATACCGAGCCTTCATTGCCTCAATCTTCGGCGCCATTTGCTTCATGTGCGCCATCGATTTACCCGCTTTTTGATTGAGCGGGAAGAACACCAACTTAATCAATATGGTGAAAATAATAATCGTCCAGCCCCAGTTGCCGACGATATTGTGTATCCAAGACAGCACCAAAAACATCGGATAAGCAAGAATATGCAGCCAGCCGTAATCCACTACCAAGTCCAGACCTGGCGCCAAGGTTTTCAGATTCTCTTGTTCTTGCGGACCCATGTACAAAGGCATGTTGAGTGAACCCGTTGCACCTGCGGCAATAGCTGCCATAGGAACTTTCATTCCGGCGGTATAAAGCTTCTCCCATTTCGTGGTGAAATTCTCACGCTTCACATTTGCGGCTGGAAGCCAGGCAGATACAAAATAATGCTGCACTATGGCCACCCAACCATCGGTGACCTCCTTCGGATATTCCGTTTTACTTTTATCGATATCGCTAAATGCAACCTTCTGAAATTTTTTCGCCTCGGTATAAACCGCTGGCCCTGTAAAAGTCGAAATTCCTGTAAATGGGTTACCACCGGAACTTTCACCTTCCGGTGGATTAGAGTCTCGAACAAATTGGAAATACGCCGTTGGGTTCAACGGGTTTGCACTATCATTTTTGATGTCATAACGTACATCCACCACATAGGAATTACGCTTGAATGTATAGGTCTTGCTGGCAACGACATTCGGTACATCGTTATTGGTGAAGGTAACTTCCAATTTATCGCTTGTGCCTAAATCAAACTTATCACCACTTTTGACATCACTTTTATCTCCCGCCAAGACCCAAGTGGCAGTGTGATTTGGTAGCGCGTCGCCCAATAGGCCGGATTGCGTAACAAAGTAAGCGCTAGCCTTCTCTTGCATGAGCGAAAATGGCTTGGTTTTGTCACCACGCGCCGTGTGTTGGAGCAGTGTCACCGAATGAATATCAGCGCCTTGCGTATCTAACTCAACACTCAATTTGTCGGTAACAACTGAAATGCGCTTACCCGTTGAGGGCACGATCGCGTTGGGTGCCGCCGGAACGCTACCGGGAACCGCTGCCGCCGCGCTCGAGGGCGCGGACGGCACAGGCACCGCCGATGCGCTAGGCACGCCATTTTGAGCAACCGCGCTTGGCGCGGTAATAGCGGTAGCGGGCGGGACAATGGGATGATTATGTTTCTGCCAAGCTTCCCACAAGAAAAAACCAGATGCGGAGAAAACAATAAGCGCGATGAGTCTTTGCGTGTCCATGAGTAGCCGAAAAGTTAGAAGGGTTATGCGTGGTGAGTGCGCGATGGTGTACTAGTGGGTATTGTGGATGCGAAGGATGGCGCGCTGCGCACAATTCAGGAAAATATTATGGAATCGGATCATACCCGCCTTGACACCAAGGGTGACATCGAAGCAAACGCTGGCCAGAAAAAAAACCTCCTTTCAACGCGCCGTGCTTTTGAATTGCCATCAACGCGTAGTCTGAACAACTGGGCGTGAACCGGCACTGGCCACCAAAATAAGGACTTAGCGCTACCTGGTAACCCCTTATTGTCCATGTAAACATGCGGCCCGCTGGTGACATATCAATCGCTATTCGGAAATTTATGCGACTTTGATGAGGCTCGAACTAGCGACAGCGCATCTGTAATGAGTTTTGCGAGCTCCTGCCTCACTCTAACGCGGTCTTCTGGATTCTTGGGATCAAACTTCGCGGTAAGTGTCAGCAGCAAATCGGCCCGCGCGAACCGGTATGCGTGCTGGCGCACCGCCTCTCTCATCCAGCGTTTCACCAGATTTCGGTCGACCGATTTTTTGAGCCATCGCTTGGGAACCGCTGCCGCTAATCTCACCCCGATTTGCTCTGAGGCAACGCGATATTTAACAGGCACAACTGCTACAGTCGGTGTGGTGGCATTGGTTCGCGCTAGGATTCGCGCTTCGATGATAGGCTTGAATGGCACGGGTATAGCGTTAGATTCCGTGCTGGCGTTCATTTGCACCGCTGTTTTTACACGGCTGCGCCGCCCCGATTTGAGCACGTCCGTTACTTCAAACGTATTCATTCGCATCGCTCGCGTCAATTTTTCGCGTGGCCCCGATTGCTGCTTCAATGATGGGCTTGAAGACTTATTCAAAAACGCGTTTGAGGTTGACCGCAAAGATGACTTTAAATGCGCCGCTGATGCGGCGCGTCTTTGCTCGTCAACTTCAGTGGAAAGCGTTTTCTTTTCTTTGGGAAGCATGCGACCAACGACGTTCGTGTTGGCGGTATTGGCAGAGCAAATCTAAGATCTTCGCTTAAAAATGCTGCTATACAGCAAGGCGGGCGCGGCCTTTAGCGCGGCGTGCTCGAATTACACCACGGCCACCAACAGTTTTCATGCGAACGAGAAAGCCGTGAGTCTTTTTACGGCGAGCTACGGAAGGTTGATAGGTACGTTTCATGGCGGTCTTCTACGAAAATAAGAAATTGATCATGCTCGGCTGTCAAAAAACCAGCAGCGCGTCAGATAGAGAATCTAACCGTTGCATTGGTATCCTGTTTACCAATGAAACCGGCTCGGGCTCGAGACTTAGCTCAGCGCCGCGCATCGGCGCATTACTATCTCTCGATAGCGACGCAAAACATGAATAGCCTTATATTATCTTGGTTTTTCAAGCGTTTAGTCAAGATTTTCATTTGCCTAAGCCAGCCTTTCGCTTTTTCGCTTGTTTTGCTTTGGAGCCTCTTTGCTAACGCAGTCATGCGTTCAAGCCACCATTTGCTTGTGGATAAGTTGTTGCGAAAAGCGTAAAATCTAGTATTGTTGTAAGTTGCAATTTGTGCCGTCTTTCGTCGATTGAATTCCACTGTATCAATTCCATGGTGTTGGTTAACGAACTCGCTTATTTGCTTTTTTATCCATTTCTGGTTGTTTTTATGACCCGTTTTGGCACAGTCTGTAGCTATAACTGCTTATTAAACGTTTCCGCTCGACCATCCATTCTAAACACCATCTAATCAATATCGCGCTCATCAATGCATCCTTTCTGGCAATCCTGTGTTTCTGAGTTTCAGCAGGAGCTTTCACAACACCAATACAACACCTGGATCAGGCCGTTGCGCTTTGAGCAAGGCGGCGATGGTTTCACGTTAATCGCGCCTAACCGGCATGTATTGCAGTGGGTAAAAGAACGCCTGTTGACGCGGATTGAGCAGTCTGGTGAAAAATTCTTTTCTCGACCGGTCTATCTTGATCTGGCCCTTGAAGAAGCTGAACCGGAAGTGGTGATATCCAACGATGAAACGCTATCCGCTATGCAAATGGGGGATCCGCGCGCGGCCTACCCTTCTTCGACCACACAGGCTGCTTCTGGATCCACAAACACTGTTCCTCACAAGCTGAATCCATCATTTACCTTTGCCAGCTTTGTTGGCGGCAAAGCTAACCAGCTAGCACGCGCTGCCGCATTGCAGGTAGGCCAGAATGTAGGACAAAACCCGGGCCAAGCATACAACCCACTTTTTGTGTACGGAACCACCGGTTTAGGCAAAACGCACTTGGTTCAGGCGATCGGTAACCAACTGCTTGAACATAACCCGCAAGCAAAGATTCGTTATATTCACGCCGAACAGTTTGTCACCGATGTGGTTCGCGCCTACCAGCACAAAGCGTTCGATAGTTTCAAACGCTCGTACCATACCCTTGATTTACTGTTGATTGATGACATCCAATTCTTTGGCGGGAAATCTCGAACCCAGGAAGAGTTTTTTTACGCTTTTAATGCGCTGATTGAAAATGGTAAGCAAGTCGTCATCACCAGTGACCGTTTCCCTAAGGAAATTTCCGGCATTGAAGATCGCCTTATTTCTCGCTTTGGTTGGGGTTTAACGGTGTCTGTTGAACCACCAGAACTGGAAATGCGCGTTGCTATTCTGCTCAAAAAAGCTGAAAGTGAAAGTATTGCCTTATCCGAAGAGGTGGCTTTTTTTATTGCCAAACATATTCGGTCTAATGTCAGAGAGCTAGAAGGCGGTTTAAAACGTGTGTTGGCTTATTCCAAATTCAATAACTTGCCTGTGACCGTTGCTGCCGCCAAAGAAGCGTTAAAAGACTTATTGGCCGTTCTTAATCGTCAAATCTCAATTGAAAATATCCAAAAAACGGTTGCTGATTATTACAAAATCAAGCTCTCCGAAATGTATTCGAAAAAACGTGTGCGTTCACTCGCCCGACCTAGACAAATTGCCATGGCGCTTACTAAAGAATTGACGCCTATGTCATTACCGGAAATTGGTGAAGCCTTTGGTGGACGTGATCACACCACCGTACTACATGCTTGCCGAAAAGTAGTTGAATTAATTGAGTCCGATCAAATGATTGCTCGCGATCATGCGTTGTTGATGCAAACATTACGAGGTTAACACCCGCGTTAGCGTTTTTTAAATTTTGTATGTCCTGTGGACAAACCTGAATAACCTGAAACTGCTGTTCTACCCTTAAAAGTTACCCACAATATTTCACAGCCTCAATGATTTTTGTACATTGCGTTTTTTCTATTTAATTCTTTGTTTTATATAAAAATATTATTTTTATACGCAACTTAGCTGCCCTTTATCTATTATCTATTAGGTTTATATATGCTGACTATCAAAGCTAAGAACAGCACTTTGCTCGGCCCATTGCAATTCGTCACAGGCATTGTTGAGCGTCGTCACACCTTGCCTATCTTGTCGAATGTGCTGGTCGAAGTGACGGAACAATCCGTGCATTTTTTGGCAACCGATCTCGAAGTACAGATCAAAGCCACCGCCAAACTAGATGCGGCGCACAAACCCGGTAGTTTGACCGTAGGAGCGAAAAAACTACAGGACATTTTGCGTGCATTGCAGCCCGACGCAGACACAGCGCTAGAGCTTAAAGAAAGCCGCCTAACAGTTAAAGCTGGGAAAAGCCGCTTTGCTTTACAAACCCTAGCGGCCACAGATTTTCCGAAAATAGCCGAGGCCAAAGACACAGCGACCGAAATCTCGCTTCCGCAGCGCGAATTTAAGCATGTGCTTAGACTTGTCCAATTTGCGATGGCCGTACAGGACATTCGCTATTATCTCAACGGCGTGTTGTTGTCCACTGATGGCAACATCATGCGCGTGGTGGCAACAGACGGGCATCGACTGTCAATGGCGCAGTACACATTGCCTGAACCAGTGGCAAAAATAGACGCAATTTTGCCGCGAAAAACAGTGCTCGAGCTCATCAAACTGCTGGACGAAAGTGATGATCCAATCAGTCTCGCCATGCATCAAAACCAGGTTAAATTTACGTTCGCCGGCATCGAGATAGTCAGCAAAATTGTAGAGGGCAAGTTCCCGGATTACACCAAGGTCATTCCGACCGGTTATAGCAATCATGTGTCGCTCAATCGCGCTGAATTTTATTCAGCATTACAGCGCGCATCCATCTTATCGAACGATAAAATTCGCGGCGTGAGGCTGGTATTTACCAAAGATTCGCTATCTATTATTTGTAGCAACAACGAACAAGAAGAGGCGGAAGAAGGTTTGCCGCTCACTTATGATCATGACGCACTGGATATCGCGTTCAACATTGCCTATCTGCTAGACGTGCTGAACCATTTGTCAACCGAGACAATCCTGCTATCGCTGGGAGACGCCAATATGTCGTCCGCGTTAATTACCCAGCCGGGCAGTGAAGATTTCAAATACGTTGTGATGCCGATGCGCATTTAAGAGCGAGAAAAAAGCGCAAGGAGCATGAAAAAAATAAGTTTTCTCGGTTCTAGCTCGCGCCGGGAAAAAATCAACAGAAATTGCATCGCCACAAAGCAAGGAATTAAATGGTAACGCCAAAAGCTCCAGATGACATGATCCCGGAATCGGATCCAAAACCAAAGAAAAAAGTAGATGAAACCGCCTACGACGAAGACTCTATTAAAATCTTGAAGGGTCTGGAAGCCGTACGCAAACGTCCCGGCATGTACATCGGCGATACGTCGGATGGCAGCGGTCTGCACCACATGGTGTTTGAGGTGGTTGATAACGCCATCGACGAAGCGCTTGCGGGCCATTGTGACGACATTAAAATTACCATTCATACAGACAACTCGATTTCGGTGACGGACAATGGTCGAGGTATTCCCACCCGCGTCAAAGAGGATGACGAATTCAAACGTTCAGCCGCAGAAATTGTCATGACAGAATTGCATGCAGGCGGCAAATTCGATGCCAATTCATACAAAGTATCGGGCGGCCTGCATGGCGTGGGTGTATCGGTCGTAAATGCGCTTTCCGAGTGGCTAAAACTGCGCATTCGGCGTGATGGCAAAGTTCATGAAATGGAATTTCGTCACGGTGAGCGAGTCGCGCCTTTAGCTGTGGTGGGCAATACCGACAAACGCGGCACCGAGGTTCATTTCTTGGCT
>JANYGV010000113.1 GCA_025359285.1 Burkholderiales bacterium | reverse complement strand
CTGCGATGCAAAGTGCGATCAGGCTCCAGCCAGCCCATTCCGCATATCGCCGAATCAGCAGTGCTACTCCCAACGCAATTTCTGCCACGCCGCTGATATACACCAGTTCCAGATGCCAGGGTAGATAAGGCGGCATGGCGGTGACATATAGTGCGGCGTTGACGAAATGACTGGTACCAGAGATTAAAAATATTGCGCTCAACAAATATCGCGACAGCACTTTTGAACGAGGCATATTTACTTTCGATGACTTTCCAAACCGATTGCGTTAGTGCACAACATAATCGCGAGTCGGCTGTGTCGGAGACTAGTTGTGACTTATTCAACTTGCTTTAACCCCAACGCCATTTCATAGACTAAATTCTTCTTCTCACCTGTCAATTTCACCGCCAACGCCACCGCCTGTTTCAGCGGCAAGTCCCCAAGCAGAATTTTTAGTGTCCGCTCCAGCGCTTGTGTTTGGGCGATTTCTGCTTCAATCGCCACGCCAGAGCTAGGCTTTGAAAGTACCAATACGAATTCACCGCGCTGGTTATTGTCATGCGATTCCAGCCATGCCACGGCGTCGGCAAGCTTCAAACGGATGATGGTTTCAAATTTTTTAGTCAGTTCGCGGCAGATGATGAGTTCGCGTGTATCACCGAAAATAACGGCCATTGAGGCAACTGACTCGACCACGCGATGCGGCGATTCATAAAACACCAGCGTGTAGGCGGAATGTTTTAGCGCTTCAAGTGCGCGACGGCGATCACCTTCTTTCGGCGGCAGGAAGCCATGAAACAGAAATCCGCCCTCGCCTTCGCCGCTGGCGGACACGGCCGCTACCAACGCACTCGCGCCTGGAATCGGCACCACTGCAAACCCTGCCGCCTGCGCCGCCGCGACCACGCGCGCACCGGGATCGCTCACGGCGGGCGTGCCCGCATCGGTAACGAGCGCGACCGATTGGCCTTCGCTCAATAGTTTGACGATGCCGTCAGCGGCATTGCGTTCGTTGTGGTCATGCACCGCGATCAGGCGCTGCGAGATGCCAAAATGGCTGAGCAGCGATTTCGTCATGCGCGTGTCTTCTGCCGCGATTACGCTCACATCCCGCAAGGTGTCGAGCGCGCGATGGGTGATGTCGCCAAGATTGCCGATCGGCGTGGCGACCACATATAATGCGGAAGGTAGTTTTGGATGCAGTTTATCGAGCGATTTTTCAGTCAAGGGTTGTCCATTTTTTATGATTTATTTCCTGCGTCGCTCACGTCTTCTATCTTTAGGCTTGGCCTGCATTAGCGCATTGCTGGCGGCTTGCGCCAGTAATGTTCCGCCAGCTGCGCTTCCCACACCCACGACACCCGCCCCATACAATGCCCAAACGTCGTCGAACGCCGTTCGCCCGATGCCACCACCCGCCATTGTCGCGCAAAGCGTGCCGCTTGCGGCCGAAGAAATTCGCGCGGCCAAATCACCGCCAGAATCCGCTTCCAGACCGGACGCCACGCCGGATATGAAACCAGAAGCCAATCTGGCCGCGCCATTGGATCGGTCCGCGCCACACATCGCGCTCATTGTGCCGCTGACTTCAAAAACATTTGGCAAAGTTGCGGACGCGGTGAGGTTGGGTTTTGTCGCGGGTGCTGCTGCCGATGGCAAAGCCGCCACCCCTTATCGAATTTACGCGGCTGATGATGAATCGGCAGCACCTTCCGCGCAAACGCTGGCCGGACTATATCGCCGGGCAACAGCCGCAGGCGCGATCGCGATTGTGGGCGGCGTGACGCGCGATGGCGCGAATGTGCTGGCACGCTTGGTCGCGACTGAATACAGCGCTATTCCGGCGCTGGCGCTTAATGCGCCCGATGCGAGCTTGCCCGATAATTTTTTCTACATTTCGCTGAATCTTGATTGGGAAGCGCGCCTGGTCGCACGCGCCGCGGCGCAAGAGGGATTTAAACGCGCTGCGATGGTCACCAGCGCCACCGCGCTGAGTAAACGCATTCAGGATAGCTTTGAAAAAGAATGGTTGCGATTGGGCGGCGAGGTGGTCGCGCAGGTGGCTTTTAGCGGCGATGGAAGTGCCAATTCCAATACTAGCGCAAACGGTGCGCAACGCATCAAAGCGCCGCTGGATCGGGCTAAACCTGATGTTATTTTTATCGCGGCAGACCCTCGTGCAGCGCGGTCGGCGCGGCCCTACTTGCCCGCTGGCACGGCGGTGTTTTCGACTTCTCACGCGCTGGATGCGAAAGCCGATATCGCGACCAATATTGATCTGGAAGGCGTGCGTTTTTTGGAAATGCCGTGGTTTGTTGAAAAAGATCATCCCGCCGTGATGGCGTACAGCCGTCCCGAAGGAGCGATGCCGATCGACTATGAGCGCCTTTATGCGCTCGGCATTGATGCATGGCGTTTGACGCAGCTATTGCTGAAATCGGCAAGCGCTCAAAATAGTATGCGCGGTATTCCGCCGCTTGATGGTGTGACCGGACGGCTGACGCTCGATGGCGCGCAATTTGTCAGAGCGCTATCGACCGTCGAGATGCGTGATGGCCAACCGCTGCTCTCGCGCAGCGCCGAATAATGCTCGACAAGCTTTTCACCAAGAAGCAGGTCGGCGATGATGCTGAACGGGCAGCGGAACGATATTTGATTGGACACGGTCTTAGTATTGTTGAACGCAATTTCAGAACCCGATTTGGTGAAATAGACCTCATCATGCGCGATGCAGACGTGCTGGTTTTTGTCGAAGTACGGTTAAGGAAAAATGATGATTTTGGCGGCGCAGCGGCCAGCATTGGTGCGCAAAAGCAGCGTCGGATTGTCGCGGCAGCCCAGCAATACATCGCTGCACTCCGCCACCCGCCGCCTTGTCGTTTTGATGCGGTGCTGATTATGGGAGGGAAAATCGAATGGCTCAAGGATGCATTCGGTACATAAAATTGCGCATGATATGGGTGGTTGGGCTCGGCACGTAAATGCAAGCAGAAGCATGTAAAAATAATCTCGAACACCATCAATTAAAATATCAATATGAATATCGAATCAAGAATTACCGAGCATTTTCAGGACAGCGCCGAACTCAAGCTGCGATGCCTGGCGCAATTGCGTCCTCATGTTGCTGCCGCCTCGCATGCGATGGCCGACGCGATGCGATCCGGCAATAAAATTCTCGCCTGCGGCAACGGCGGCTCAGCGGCTGACAGCCAGCATTTCGCGGCCGAGTTCTTGAATCGCCTGGAAATGGAGCGCGGCGAATTGGCGGCGATGTCGTTGACCACCGACACATCGACACTGACCTCGATTGCGAATGACTATTCCTACGAGGAAATTTTTTCAAAACAGGTTCGTGCGCTCGGCAAACCCAATGATGTTTTGTTTGCCATTACGACCAGCGGCAATTCAAAAAATGTGCTGAAAGCAATTGAGGCCGCGCACGCCAAGCAAATCAAGGTCGTGGCGCTATCCGGGCGCGATGGCGGCAAATTAAATGAACTGCTGGCGCCGGGCGATATTCACATCTGCGTGCCGCATGATCGGACGCTGCGCATTCAGGAAGTGCACATTCTGGTCATTCACTGTCTGTGCGATGCGGTTGACACTATTTTATTTGGAGAAAAATAATGCGTTTAATAATTGTGATACTACTGATTGCCACCTCCGCTTTGCTACAGGGCTGCTTCCCACTGGCCGCGATGGGCGTGGGCGCGACGGCCGTAGTGCTAACTGATCGCCGTTCGCCGGGCTTCTACATTGAGGACGAAAACATTGAATGGAAAATTCGCGTGCAGGTAATTGAAGGATTCAAAGACGCACACATCAACGCGACCAGCTATAACCTCTCCGTGTTGCTCACCGGGCAAGTGCTCACCGAGCAAGCTAAAAAAGATATCGAGGCCGCCGCCCGCAGCAATCCGGGCGTTAAATCCGTGACCAATGAAATTACTGTTGGCGGCAATTCGTCGCTGGCCTCGCGCAGCAGCGACAGCCTGATCACCACCAGCGTCAAGGCGCGCCTCATCAACAACGGCAAGGTATCTCCCAGCCACGTCAAAGTCGTGACCGAGAGCGGCGTGGTGTATTTAATGGGCATTCTCACCCGCGAAGAAAGCGATGCCGCCGCAGAAATTGCCCGCACCACCAGCGGCGTCAGCCGCGTGGTGAAGGTGTTTGAATATATTGATAAGGTGCCGACACGTTGATTTGCAACGGCTAACGTTGGCCAAGGCGTTGCAGTCTATTTGTTGCGCCGTTTCAACCAGCGCAGCACGCTCCCGATCAACGGAAACTGCTCATACAACTCACCCGCAGCATCCCAGTAATCGCGATGATAGTTGACTCGCCCGTCTGTGGCGAAACGCACATGCGACAGGCCGTGAATTCGGCGTGGTTGCTGCGGTTTTAGTGATTTGATACGAAAATCAAAATCCCAAATCAGGATTGCGCCATTTTCTTGCGCGATAGTTTCCGTAATGACAAAACGCGGATCGTGCAGCCGGACAAACATGTCGCCGAAGATATGTTTAATGGGCGCAATCCCGGTCACTTCATTAAAAGGGTCGCGAAAATAAGCGTCCTCGCTGTAAACCTTGGCCATCTTCGCGACAGATTCGGGAGACAGCGCCTGAAAATAATCGATAAGATTATTTAGCATTGCCTGCTTGCTGACATCCCCTGTATTCGCGGGGTTCATCGCTAGAGCTTGGTTGATTTTTTAATCGCTGGAAAGTACAGCGAATAGGGCAGATGCCGCAACATTTTCAGCATATTGGTAAAGCGTTTCGGAAAGTGAATTTCAAACTCACCTTTTTCAAATCCCTTGATAATTTCCAATGCCGCTTCTTCCGGTGTAATCAATGAGGGCATTTCAAAATCATTTTTATCGGTCATCGGCGTCTTAACAAAGCCAGGACAAATCAGATAAACATCGAGGCCTTTTTCCTTGAGATCAATGTACATGGTCTCGGCCAGATTGATCAGCGCCGCTTTGGTGGGCCCGTAAATCAGGCTTTTAGGCAGCCCACGATACCCAGCCACG
>JANYGV010000106.1 GCA_025359285.1 Burkholderiales bacterium | reverse complement strand
TTACAAAACAACGCAAGAAGTCATGAACAAGGCGCGGCAAAATCCTGCCATCAACCCGTACAGCACGTTCTCCGGATTTCAGATCAACGTGCCCCAGCTTTTCGCCGACGTGGATCGGGTGAAGGCAAAGCGCCAAGGCGTCCCGGTCACCAGTATTTTTGAAACCATGCAAATCTATCTGGGCTCGCTCTATGTGAATGACTTCAACCGTTTCGGTCGCACCTACCAAGTGATTGCGCAAGCTGAAGCCAGTTCGCGCTCCAAAGCCGACGATATCGTCAAACTCAAAACCAGAAATGCACAGGGACAGATGGTGCCGTTGGGAAGTGTAATGACGGTTAAAGACAGCTTTGGGCCGGATCGCGTGATTCGTTATAACGCTTATCCCTCTGCAGACATCAATAGCGGGCCAAATTTCGGCGTCACGACCGGACAGGCGCAGGCGGAAATGGAGAAGATTTTGAAAGAAACATTGCCGAACGGCATCAGCTACGAGTGGACCGATTTGACGTATCAGCAAATACTTGCGGGCAATACGATGTTCTTGGTGTTCCCGCTTTGCGTGCTACTGGTGTTTTTAGTGCTGGCGGCACTTTATGAAAGTTGGACGCTGCCGCTTGCCGTGGTGATGATCGTGCCCATGGGTCTGCTGTCTGCAATCACCGGCGTGTTCCTGTTTTCAAAAATTGGGATGGGCGCAGATAACAATATCTTTACGCAGATTGGCTTGATCGTACTGGTTGGATTGGCGTGTAAAAACGCGATTCTGATTGTGGAATTCGCCCGCGAATTGGAGCATCAGGGACGCGGTATTGTCGAGGCGGCGCGTGAGGCGGCAGCGCTGCGCTTGCGCCCAATTTTGATGACCTCTATTGCTTTTGTGGCGGGCGTGGTGCCATTGGTATTTTCATCCGGGGCTGGTTCGGAAATGCGGCAGGCAATGGGAATTGCCGTATTCGCTGGCATGATCGGATTGACCTTTTTGGGACTATTGTTAACGCCCGTGTTCTATGTGTTGTTGCGCAAATTGGCGACCCGTGGCGCGGCGGCGAAAAATAGTTCCGCCGGTTCGTCTACTCAACCCACTGCACCCTCTGCCCAAAATGATTAAGGAAAAATTAATGAAAACCAAACTCATTGCTGCGGCTATTCCTACACTCCTCGCGGTGTTGTTGTCAGGATGTGCGGTCGGCCCTGATTTCAAAACACCTGCGCTGAATACCAACGATAAATTTATCAATACTGCTGCCGCGTTTTACGCGGGGGAAGTCGACAAGGCTTTTTGGCGGCGCTTCAACGACCCTGTGTTGAATCAGCTCATCGATGACGCCGCAAAAGCAAACCACGATCTGAAAATCGCGATAGCAAACGTCGCCGAGGCGAAAGCGCTGAGCCGCGAGGCGCGTAGCCAGCTACTGCCGACGATTCTGGCCAATGCCAGCTATCGTGATTCGCTTGACAGCGCCAATGTGGTCAAAACGCCGAATCCCACGCGCGCGGATCGCGAAGGTCGCGCCTCGGTTGCCAGTATCGATATGTCATGGGAACTTGATTTTGCGGGTCGCCTTAGACGTGGACTGGAGGCCTCTAACGCAGAGGCGGCGGCGGTGGATGCGCGCTTGGATGATGTACAAATTTCCTTGGCCGCAGAAGTCGCACGCAATTATTTTGAGCTGCGTGAACAGCAACTTGAACTCATGCTGGCCAAACAAAATGTGCTGAATTTCGCCAATGCGCTCAAAATTACCAGCGCACGATTTGATGCGGGCAGCGTGAACGGGCTCGATCTGGCACGCGCCAAATCGCTTCTCGAAACCGCCCGCGCAACCGTGCCGCAAGCTGAAACCAGCGTCGTTAAAACGGTGTACCGGCTCAGCGTTTTGACCGGGAAACCGCCGGGCGCGCTGAACAGTCTGCTCGATACCAAACCGGCGCTGACGCGGGCTGACATGGTGACCGCCATTGGCACTCCCGAGCAGCTGCTGAAACGCCGTCCGGACATTCGCGCGGCGGAACGTGAGCTGGCTGCAGCCACTGCCCGCATTGGTGTTGCTGTCGCTGATTTTTATCCGCGAATTTCAATCGCGGGCAACGTGGGTGTGAATGCGCGGTCGCCCCGCGATTGGGATCAAAGCAGCAATCGGTTTTGGGGCATTGGCCCGTCGATCAGCTGGGCGTTTTTGGATTCTGGCGCGATCCGCTCGCGTATCAACCAGGCCGAGGCCCGCGTCGACGCCGCCATGGCGAAGTTCGACAAAACGGTATTGATAGCGCTAGAAGAAACCGAAGGCGCACTGTTTGCGTACTCGCAATCGCTTACGCGCGAGAAAGCGTTGAGTGACTCCAAGATAGCGGCTGCGCAAGCCGCTAAATTGGCGCAGCTCAGATTTGATGGCGGCGCATCGGATTTCCTCGTCGTGCTGGACGCCGAGCGCACCAGAATCGCCGCCGAACGCGACTTGGCACAAGGCACCGCCGCGACATCAACGTCGCTGGTGGCGGTTTATAAAGCGCTGGCGGGGGGATTTTAGTAGCAGTGGTAGGTCACGTTGCGACGCTAGGTGACATCGGATGAATATTGAGGCCGAAGTCAGTAAGCTAAATAACCTGATCTGCTTCATTTCTTAAAACTTTTCATTTGAGTCGGTTCGAGTATTTTTGCCCTGAACTGCCCGCCGTTATTGGACGTCTAATTTTTTTGGCTAATCCAAACAATCCCAACGGTATCAACAGGACTATTTTATCCATACAATTGTGCGGTTAAGCTCGCCGCAATTCTTTTTCTCACCCGATTGTCCCAGCCACTTTACCGCTGCCGCAACAACTGTATCTTCCACAAACGTGCTGGCCGCTGCTGCAGGAATAAATTCGTTGGGCGCAATCCTTCCACCGTACGACTTGCCTGTGCGATCCGCATAGGTGGAGACTGTCACCCCCATCAACGCGCCATCGCTAAGAGCAACGGTTTGGTTGGTAGTCGAAAGTCCGGCCGTTGGTTGACCAAAACTTCGGCTCTTAGCGCGTGCACTAAACGCAATGGCAACCGCTTCACCTGAACTGGCGGTGCGCTCGCCCGTTAGCACGGCAACACGAATATCTACCGCATCAACTTTAGCTGGCGGCAAAGTCAGCGCGGCCAATTGAGCGCCGCCAACCAACGCGGCGCCATTCTTTATTTGCCATGCTTGTTTCGTTTTGGGCGAGACAAAATAGCCCACCACTCCATCGCCCAAAAGCGAGGAAAGACCTGCGAGCATTGGCCACATATTTCCACCATCGTTATCGCGCAAATCAACAATCCAGCCACATGGTTTTTCCGATGCCAAGCTGCCAATGCGCTTGTTCAATTCGTCTGCAAATGCGCTTATTCGCTCATCATTGAATCCGGCAAACTCGGGAACCGAGACGTACGCCATCTTCGCGATAAATTCGCTTTTCAGGTTGAAGTCACTTTTGCCGCGATTTGTGGTGAGCCGCTCAGCGGTATCCGGCGGAATTAAATGACTGTGACCATCACCAAGATTAGTCAACAGAAAGCGGACCGCGCTATATGTCTCTGCGGGCACTGTCGCATCGGATGCAAGCGCATTCGCTATTTTTTCAGCGCGTTTCCAATCAACCTTCGGTGAATTCAAAGCGATCTCACGAAGCTTTGCTATCGCTTCTGCCAGATAAGCGCTTGCTGCTGCCGCTGCCGGCCTTCCCGTATTTGAACCCATCTCGTAGAGCTGGAAATCGTCAGCCCACAGTGTTCCGTTCGCGCTAATGACCGCGCCGTAAGTCAGTGTTTTCGCGTCTTTTGACACGTCGAGAAATGCACGCCGAATCACCCATTCGCTATCGCCGGTGAGTGGCGTGTCATAGGAGTGTGCAAAATTGTTCACACCCTCTTGTTTCGGGTCTGCAAGCAACCAAACGCCGGTTGCACCGTCACGCGCTTGTCTAACCTTCAGACGCGCCTGCAAGACCACCAATTTTCCCCTCCAAGGCGTTGCGTCCGTTGTTTGCGATACACCGCCAAACTGCGTTCCATCCTTGCGCTCAATTCGCACGCTTTGCCTGCCTTCATATTTGACCGAGTCGTCAACGTTTACAATTGCGCCGTCTCCTGCCGTTCGCCAACCGGACAGGCGCGTCTTGCTTGATTCGTCAATGTTTTCGAAGCCAGCATTCGCAATTGTTGGCGTCGCCTCTTGCGCGTCCGCAAGTTGAACGTGTTGGAGGGCACAATAAAAAATCAAAATCTTTGCGAGCAATTTCATATTTTCCTTTGCAAAAGTCCGCGGGAATGATCGCCAGAAAACTCTAATATCTGCGGGCATCTCCGAGCATTTATCCGCCAAAACACCTGCCAATGCTGGTCTTTACACCTCAGCGTGCCTGCATCCGCATCGCTTCCGTCAACGCCCTGCCCTCGGCTGCGCTGGGCGGCCGCGTGTTCAAAATGGCCGACAAGGTGGGCGCAATATCAACGACTTCAGCAGGCGCGGTGTAGCGGCCAGGTTTGATCCACGCCGCGCCCTGCATCATCAGCGGCACGGTCGTGTCATAACTGTAAGGCGTGCCGTGCGAACAAGCAATGGGCGTCTTGGTGGTTTTGGATTGGAAGTAATTAAATGGCTTCAGGATCGTCACCAAATCAATGGCGGCCTGACGATCCCATGCTCGGGTGACGAGCTTGCCGATACGGGTATTCGGCATATTGCCGGCCTCTAGTTGAGTACGCGTAAAAACGTAGTTCATGGCGGGCTGTGCCATCAATGCACGTGAGCCCGCTTGTTCGAGGGCGTCGCGCGAAACGCCCTTTTCCTCAGCTGCCGCATAGTCCAGCGTGAGCCCGCCGGTCATCGATTGCTTGACCAGTTTAGGCACGCCAAATTTGATTTCGAGCGCTTGGTTGACGGCATCGCGTAAATCGCCAGCATCAATGCGTCGCGCATCAAACTGCCGCGCCTGGCTGTATTCTGGCACGTTCATAAAGCCATGATCGGCGGTCAGCACGATGAGCACATTTTCTTTGCCAACGCGCTGATCGATCGCTTGAAAAAGATCGGCGATCTGGCGATCAAGGCGCAACAGATGGTCTTGCGATTGCATACTCTCAGGGCCGAAATTGTGGTTGATGTAATCGTGGCTCGAAAAACTCACGCCCAGAATATCGGTCGCGCCGGTGGAATTACGGCCGAGATTCTCGTTCGTCGCCAGCGCCTTGGCAAAATTAGCCGTCATTTCGTCGCCAAACGGACCGTTCAGCAACTGACCGTAAAAGATCTCATTCGGTGCCTCCATCGCCGTACCGTATTGCATGCCAAAACGCGTCGGCATTTGTTTGTAGCTGGTCGAATAGGCTTGACCGTCACTCACCGAGCGCTCGTATGCTTTGGGCTCAAGCAGCGGGTCCCAGACTTTTTTAAAATATTTGTCTTGCGGCTTGTTTTCAAAAAACGCCGTGACCCAATCAGGATGCTTTGCCATGTAATAGCTGGTACTAGAAAAAGTACCGGTTTTGCTCATGTACATATAGGCCGTGCCGGTTTTGCCTGCCAGCAAAATTGCGCCCCGATCTTTGCCCGACACCGCGAAAACCTTTGATTGATTATTAGTCGCGTATCTCAATTCATCGCCGACCGTACTCACCCGCAGATTTCGTGGGCTGGTGCCGTCCTCATCCGTCGTCGGCGAGCCATCGAGGTATTTGTGTTTTTCATCCTGCACGCAATACATCGATTTGCCTTCGCGGTCCCGCCATTCGTTGGCAATAATCCCGTGCTGGTAGGGATAGGCACCGGTCAGCACGGCCGCATGACCAACCGCGGTCACCGTGAAGGCGTGGCCCTGATGCGCGTCGGTGAATCGCGCGCCTTGATCCATCAGACGGCGAAACCCGCCGGGTACGAACAAGTCATAATTTTTGAGCAGTTGCTCTTGCGGCAGGCCGTCAACAATGACGACCAGCACCAGTTTCGGCGGCACGATGCCGCTGGCAGAATGGGTTGCTTTCGCTGCTTTCGCTGCGGTTGCTGAAGTTGCAGCGGTAGCGGTCGGCGGCACTGAGCTCGCGTGGGCAAGTGACACCAGTGTACCCACGGTGCTCAACATTAAACCGACACCAACGTTGATACCAAGTACCGAGACTATGAATCGTGAACGACAGGGCGAGAGCGCTTGCATGGTGGTTCTCTTTTTTTAATAACAATCTGTGGGTGGACGGAGCGTTAGGATCTGCAACTGAACTTTATGCGATGGCATGGCAATTGGCAAACAGCGCTACTGAAGATGCCGATTTGTAGGCCGCATTTTGAATTCTGCGCAGGAGCATTTTGGTCACACTTTAATAATGGTTTATGCCGCACACGCATAACTATTTGTAACTAGCTATTTTCCAATAACAGAACAGCATTAGCTGCTGCCAGCCATAGCGGATACG